>JAGXNR010000039.1 GCA_019894875.1 Promethearchaeota archaeon
GCCAGGATTTCATCATCATTCCTTTACAAGAATCTTTGTTTTTCTTTATATTCTTTTACAGAGACTTCTCTCTCGTTGAGTCTATCAAGTTTTATTAAGATATCTTTTAATGCTTTTATCTCTGCTCGTGTATTGATTTTAAAATCTTTTAGGTTGTCTAGTATTTCTTTTTCAGCATAACCTTTGTTGTACACTTCTTTGAACGCTTGAATAGTTTCTTGGTGGTAAAATGTATATTGTTTATTTTGAAATATAATCAACCATTTTTTTTTTTCTTGATTTTGTGATAACTCAAACATCTCCTCTCTAACTTTTTCAAGAGATTTGTTAAGTTTTCGAGCAATTAATTCATCTTCTATCTTATAAAATCCCTTCATAAACTTATGCAATTTATTTTTAAAGAATAATCTAGGAATGTAAGAAACAATGAACAATACAATCGTAATACCCGACATCCAAATTGCTATAATTGGATTGAAAATCGCTATAATTATAATAACTATAACGAGAAATAGGAACCATTTTCGACCAATCGTTTTTAAAAAGACAATATATTTTTTTGGCATATTCTTTTAACTAAGCACTATTTATTATATTCTATATCATAATTGATCGCATAAAAAAATTATTTTTAGGCAAAATTTCCTAAATTTAAGGAAAGTAAGTTTCAAATAACCACATAAACAAGCGTTTCCGGGTTCGGAATGGGGACCGGGTATTATCCTAAATCACCATGACCGTGAGCGAACTCACAGTTTGTAGTTTCCCACAGATAAGAACTGCAGTACTTGCAACAACGTGAGAAAGTTTAACTTCCGGCGCTTAACTTTATGTTATGTGTTATATGTGGTTATTTAACCACTAGATTACCATTTAATAAGGACGGTTATTTATTTTGTAAATACTTTCTTATTTGGTAAAAATTAAATAGAAAAAATAAAGCTTAATAATTAAATTTTTCCATTAGAAAGGTTAAATTTAAAAGGAGTAAAACAAGTCAAGCATTTGAATATGATATATCAACTAATAATACGCGAAGTACAGTGGATTCAATATCTCATAAATATAGGTATAACAATTGTTGGTAGACTTCTTGATTTACTTAGTACGCGATATGTTTCAAAAGAATTAAAATTAGAGACAAATAGGTTGGCTCAACGTATTGGTTGGAAAGGAATGATTTTAATGCAGATTCCACTTGTAATTTTCGGAGCATTAGATTTCTATTTTAGCTTATTTATTTTCTGGTGGAGTATTTTTCTTTTTGCTAATAATATTGAGGGGAGTTGGTACGTAAAGGAAGCAGGAGAAGAAACATATTATAAGGAATTGGAATCCCGGGTGAAAAAATCTACGATGAAAAAAATCCTTTTTAGTGAAATCTCACATCTCCTTAAATATACATTAGCTGGGACCTTTATTATTATCTTTTTATTTGTATATAATGATTTTTTAGCAGTTTTTTTGATTTCATTAGCTTTAATCTTACATGGGGTTTTTGGGACAATTAGCTCAATATTATATCTATCTAAATTGAAAAAAAGTGCAAATCAGGAAGCCAACTAATCTGGTTGATTGTTAGGATTATCTTTATATCCAAAAATTCTTGTAGCTTTCTTTATTCCCTCAACAATTTGGAATATAGAAAGTCCGGTAAATCCAATAATTAGAATTAGCGACACAGGAAGTATATAATCCGTTATCGGCTTCGGGATAGTTAATTTGAATCCATTATCGTGAAAAATAATAGAATTATTTGCATAGTCCCTTGAAATAATACAATAAGAATATTCACCCGGTTTAACTTTATCAATATTTATTGTAAATTCGTTTTGATTATCAAATAAATCACTTGATGTACTATAATATACATAGTTTTCAAAATTGTCGTCAGATAGCAATAAAAACACACTATTGATTCCAGAATAATTATCTGATGTTTCGATATTAAAATATATTGTGTCTGAGGATATTGGGTTCTTAGGAATACATTCTAATCCTATTAATTCAGGTTGAGTCGTATCTGGAAGCGCTGTAATATTGAAATAAGTTGGGATTAAATTATGTCCCGTTATGGTTACATTATAAGTTTCATTTGCTACTGCGGGAAGTCGGAAATTGGCAATACCATTACTATCAGCATAGACCGTACTAAATTTCCCATCAGAACTTGTAAAATGAACTCGTGCATTTGGAATGATTTTATTATGAATATCCTGAATAGTAATAGAAGCTAATTGACCTTCATAGAGATTCTCGTTAAAAGGATTTAATACTTGTTGAGGTATATTTGTATAAACATCAACTTCGGGATCACCTAAAAGGTTGTACGTTAATAAATTTTTACGTTCAAAATCATAAATGGTTGAACCAAAACCCTTAGTATAATAATCACTATTGATATATGCCACTTTTGAATCATACAGAGCTTTTCCTTGCTGGAATTTCTCATTTACAAAAAACTCTTTCCAAAATAATTTTGCATTTCCACGATTTAACATTTCAAGATTAGTATCCCCCTCAAAATACCAAGTAACTCGTAATGCACCTATCGAGCCAATTGCACCTGTATTTGGTTGTTTAATTAGAATCTCTCCTATACTGTCATCATTAACATCATAACTAGAAGTCGTACAAGCATCACCATAAAATAAAAAAGGCATATCGTTGGTTAAACCCTTCGCTTGGTTATCAGTAAAAATCGATCCATATGCGTCTTGAAAATATGTATAAAATCCATGACTTGCAACCATAACTGTTGAATATCCAAAATTCATCTCAGTTCTTATATTCGTGTTTGTAAGTCCTTCCTGTGAATTTGGTTCAGGAGGTATCGGTGGATCATAAGGGGAAGCGGTTCTGTGTAGATGAGTAAATTCCATTTCGTTAAGTGCATAATTACTCCAAATATGTGTTGTTAGAACGGCTTCATCCTCTAGTGGTGATAAATCTGAAACACCCCCTGCTAATAACATTCTATTCATCCAATCTCCAATATCAGGGTTCTTTTCATATTTTATTGTTTTATTTACCATATCCCCAAGTTCACTTGCAGTGTCTGCTGGAAATCGGCCAACATATACTTCTGGTATCCAGGAAATCTCATCTAATCCATAAAGATTATCTCGGGGGGATTCACCCCACCCCCCATCCTCCTCTTCCCCATCCCCATCGCTATCCCAACTACCAGTAAGATCGGCATAATAAAAATCTGTAGGTTTATAATTCTCACCAGGGATTGCCTCTGATTGTCCATCTCCATATAAAAGAACATCTGGGTTGTAAACTTTTCTGATTGGAATTAGATCTTCTTGAGCATCCCCCGCTAAAAGTACCCATCGAATATTTTCTTTTTCATAGTAGGATTTTATCATATTTCTTATTTTTTCTGCATCGTCTCTGCCTTCATATAGAGAAAAATTGCTCAAGACGATTGTTTTCACTCCTTTTTTATTTTTCCACTCCATTAGACGGTTTGACTCATCAATAAAATCCGATCTGTTAGGTGAAATAATCAACATTTCAATTTTGGGATTGTACCACAAGTCATTTAATGAGTTATAATTAATTTCAGGAATGAGTGATATATCAACTTCAGTGGATCCATTACTTGACATATTCACCTTAACAGAATTTGATGATTGTAAAGTCTTGAAAGAAGAATTAAAAGCTAGACTTATAATCGGTAAGAGAATCAAAAAGATGACTAATGAATAATTAAGCTTCTTTGAGGGAAAATGGATCATATAATATCAATAATAAAATGGTTTAAAGTATATATTTAATTTTAGAAATAATAATATAAAAATAAGAATCTAATTATTATAAAAAGAAAAAGTCGGGTTATTAAATCATGCCTTTGAGATTCAATACATGTCCACACTGTTCTAATAAAATCACGTTTAAGATTGAAATGGAAGATATAGATTCTAGCCAATATCCCGCCCCTGTTTATATTATGTGTCACTCTTGTAAGAAATTATCTACTTTCTACGTAGATAGCCTTTTGAGAGTGTCATATAAAGAGCTCGAGAAGAAGGCTGGTGGTAAAACAACAATTCAAACCAGATAAAGGATTTTTTCTCAAATTTTTTTTAATTGAAGGGGTTTATTGATTAATTTAATAAAAAATCTTTACTTAATGTTTTATAGGAAACACTAAATACAGTAGTTACAATACCTAAAAATTATACTAATATGTCTTTTGAATTAGAAGATATTTCAGGAGTTGGGAAAACAACCGCAGATAAAATGAAAGCGGCAGGGATAGATTCAATTGAAAAATTAGTTGGAGTAAAACCAGAAGATTTAGTTAAGTTAAAAATTAAAGGTGTTGGTAAGACTACTGCTCAAAAAATTATTACAAGTGCAAAAAAAATTCTTGAAGAACTTGGGAAGAAAGAAAATTCCATAAGTGCGGTCAAGGAAAAAGTTGTTGAAAAAAAAGAGTCAAAACCTAAACCCAAGTCAACAACAAAACCTAAAACAAAACCAACTTCTAAAGAAGAGGGAAACGTATTAAAAGAATTAATAAAACAACAAGCAGAATGCAATATTGGTCTTGTTGGGCATGTAGATCACGGAAAGACCACGCTTGTTAAGTCATTAACAGGAGATTGGACCGATCGACATTCTGAGGAGCAAGAAAGGGGTATTTCAATAAAATTAGGCTATTCTAATGCTACCATTCTGTATTGTCCCGCGTGTGATGAATATACTACAGCTCATCTGGTTGATCAAAAAAGAGCAAAAGGTCAACCTCGGTTTACATGTCAAAACTGTAAAGGAAATTTAGAATTTAAAAGAAATATTTCATTTGTTGACGCACCCGGTCACGAGATTTTAATGGCAACCATGTTGAGTGGGGCGTCATTAATGGATGGGGCCTGCCTTCTCATAGCAGCAGATGAATCATGCCCCCAACCTCAAACACGTGAGCATTTAGCTGCGTTAAACATTGCGGGGATAAAAAAAATTATCATTTTACAGAATAAAATCGACGCGGTTTCCCGAGAACAAGCTTTAGAGAATTTTGAGCAAATAAAAGAATTTATTAAAGGTACAGTGGCAGAAAATGCTCCTGTTATACCACTATCGGCAGTTTTTGAGTCAAACTTAAATTTAGTTGTAAGAGCTTTTGAAGAAATAATCCCTACTCCCACTTTTAATGAGAAAGAAGCTTTTCAATTTTTAATTGCTCGATCATTTGATATTAATAAACCAGGAAAAGAGATTGCAGATTTACAAGGTGGTGTCATAGGTGGTTCAGTTTTAAAGGGGAATATTGAGATTGGCTCTGAAATTGAAATAAAACCGGGTATACGCATTAAAGAGGAATATGTTCCTATTAAATCAAAGATTGTAAGTATTAGCCAAGGAAACAAAGAATTAAATTCTGCTAAACCCGGTGGATTAATTGGTTTAGGTACCAACTTAGATCCCGCATTAACTAAAGGAGATCATCTAATTGGCAATTTAGTTGGAAGACCCGGAACACTCCCGGAAATCCTTAAGGAAGTTGAATTAAAGGTTAATCTTTTAGATAGAGTAATAGGATCAGAAGTCCAAATGAAAGTTCAACCACTCAAGCATGGTGAAAAATTGTTATTAGTAGTTGGTACTGAGAAAACAGGTGGAACGGTAACAAAAATTTTGAAAAACAGTATTATAATAAAACTCAATCCACCTATATGTCCCCCAGAAGATTTTATTTATGCTATTTCTCGTATTATCAATAGACGTTATCGTTTAATAGGATATGGTGAAGAAGTAAACCATAATTAGCTAAACACATACAATGAGAAGCAAAAATTAATTCATATTATGAAGAATATGAAAGAAAGATTTCTCGTATCTTTCCCTTAATTAGGTTTAATGACGGGTCAAAATTCTCGAATATGCTTTTTAGGGTATTTATGACTTCGATATCAATATCCGCGTTTTTTGATTTTGTTATAATTTGTTTTGTTTCATATAAGATCATACTGTTTTCTAATTTGGCGAGAAAATGAAGCACTATTTCTATGTTTACTTGGCTGATAAGAGAATCCCTTGTAATTTCTTTAAACTCGTAAAAAATCTCATTCATTATACGTCTCTCTAAAAACGAGAGAAAATCATCAATATTATCACAAAAGATAACGATCAATTTAAACTAACGAAATTTTTTGTATTTAAGATAGAATATGACTCCTACTAATAAAATAATTCCATTTATCGCACCAAAAACTAGTATCCATAAAGGGAAATGAGGAACACTAGTAAACACATAATTTGTTTCCTTATCTGTGGTAATCTCTACTTCCTTTACTATCTTTCCTTGATATATCACTCTTGCAGTGTAATTCCCACGAGGCACATTATATAAGATAACTTGACCATTCTCATCAGTTCTACCGGGATCAATTGGTTGCACAGTTTCATTTGAAATAAATGTCCCATATGTTAACCCAAAATGGAGGATTTCAATTCTTACACCTACTAAGGGCATTTTTATGATATCAGTAACTACAATTTTAAGTGTTTGCATAGCTCTATACTTGATAGAAAACGGGCAAGTCTCACCCAAAATTACATACGGCAAAATTATTTTCAGACCGAGTTGTCCAGGAACTGAAGCATTAATATCAAAAAATGGAATTGTTCTATCGAATTGTGAGCTAGCACTTATGGCGTGTTCAAAAGGTATCCCTGTATCATAAAATGCTACATTCTTCAAAAATATATGGGCTGGTCCTGCTGTTACTGAAATAAAATAGATTCTCTCACGTATATTCCTTTCAGTTAAGAGTCTATCAATAGCCCATGAGTTCCCAACTGGTTCTTCAAACTTTAAGTTAAAGGAGGTTGTAAAATTTAAAACCATAACGCTATTGTTTAGACCAAATTGATCCGTTAATTCAATAGAAAGAGAATTATCAGTTTGATTTACATAATCATTAATGTTCTCGTCAACGGCATTAATATTAATTGCTTGATAACTCAAGGAATCTTTATCTGGGGGCTTCACTGTTAAGGCTACATCTATATATTCAATTGGGTATGTCCCCTCTAGATTCCAAGGAACAAAATAACCGATTAGGAAGAAATAATAGGTAAATCTTGTAGTAAATTCTTGCTCTATGTCATTCATAACTAAGGGAGTTTCTTCAGTTTGTTCCAGGGTCCATTCACTAACCCTGATATGATAATCCCAAATTAAATACATAGTAAAATTAAATATGGATTTCTGAAAATAATCTTCATAATGAAACACAAGATATCCCGTGCTGTCTATAATGTAGTCAACATCTTCAGTTAATTTAGTGATGGAATTGCTGTCATTAACATAAAACTCCAATAATGTCGCACCACTAAAGTGAGGAAAATAAATCAAATATCCTTGGCTTGGATTATCATACTCTATTTTTAATGTTTCATTTAATTTTACGTTGATAGATTGTCTATTAGTACCGTTTAAATTGTCACGATTGGCTGCTGTGATAGTTTCAATAAATTCTACTCGTTCTACACCCCATTTTAACGCTAACGATGATAAATCATTATCAAGAAGGGGATAGTTTACAGAGTGATTTATAGGACCTAAAGAATAATTGTTAAAATGCATATCATCAATTACTATCATACCTAATCCATATTCGTCATCGGTCAAGATGGCACTGTAATTATCTTTTGTGAATTCACTACTACGAAGAGCATCTTCAGAAGGAGTGTAACCTATTTTGGGATTAATTTTTACATTCCCAAAAAAAGCGGGAAAGGTAATTGAAATAATTAAAAGTGCAATTACCAGAGTCCTTACAGAGATTCTGGTATAAATTTTTATTCTATTTGACATAGTTGAACATTTAATTTTAAAATCTTAAAGTCAGAAAATTTTGATAAATTAAATAATTTTTCTATAGATTTTAACTTTTACTATGATTTCTTCATAAAAGCAAACTTAAATAGGAATATTTATAATTATTGAATTTATTTGGAATTTATCCGTTTTCACTCAGAATAAAAAAATGATGTAACTGATGATAATCTATTAATTTACATAAATATTTTAATACTTTTTGCAATTTAATAAAAAATTGATGTAAATGACCCAGAAACCAGATAGAGCTAAATTTCTAGAAGATTTTAACCACGCGGTCGACGAATTTAATGATCATTCATATACTCGAGTAATAAACATTTCTCATAATGATGCTGATGGAATTAGTAGCTTGCATATTATCCAAAATCTATTATATAAGTTAAATTTAGATTACGATTATTTTATTTATAATCGATCTGTTTCTTGGGAAAATTATTTAAACGGAATTTTATCTAAAAGACAAAGTGAAAAAACAGCTTTTATTTTTACTGACTTAGGTTCTAATTTAGCAGAATTAATTCCCATTATTAGAAAGAGAAAGGAGCAATTTTATATTCTTGATCACCATGAAGTAGAAAATGTAATTGATAGGAGTGAAATACCTGAAAATTTATTTTTTGTAAATCCAACTATTCATGGATATGACGGACTTGAACATATCTCTGGAGCCACCCTTGCGTATATGTTTGCGAAACAACTAAAACATTCAGTAATAAAACAAGGATGGTTAGCGATAATAGGAATTGCAGGAGATTCACTAAAAACCATGGATAAGCTTCAATCATTCAATCGAGAGATATATGAGGAAATACTTGAAGAAGATCTAATAGAAGATAAAATGGGTTTAACTTTATTCGGAAGTATGCATGAATCCATTAAAAATGGTTTAAAGTATAGCATTTTACCGTTTGTTAAGAACTTTGGGGGGGAATCCGATCAACATATTAACTCCTTTCTAAACAAGATACAAATTGAACCCAAGACAAAACTTGTTGATTTGACTGCGAAACAAATTGAGATTATTCAGAAAACAGCAAAGATCAATAGTACTGGTCATTATGCATTATTACCTCAAAAAGTAGGATTATTGAGATTTGCCTTTGAGCATGCACTCTTAATAAATATCTTATGTTTTAAAAATATTAGCGCAGCTATCTCAATTATCCAATTAAAGACAATTACTCGATATGCGAAGGATTTATATGCAGAATATATTAACCACCTTGTAAATAATTTAAAAACTATTTCTAATGATCCTCCCAGTTATGAAACAGAAAAAGCTGTTTTTATGGAAGTTAAAGGAAAAATACCCCCAAGTAATTGGTCGGATACAGCTAGTTTCAGTGCTGTTAACGAACTTTTTAATCCTGAGAAAGTTTTATTTTTAGGAGGTTTAGAAAAAAAATCCGGGACAATCAAACTAAGTATTCGATGCTCCAGAAGATATCTTGAAAAACATGAAGATAATGGGGTAAATAAGATAATCTCTAGAATAAAAAAGGAATTAGGGGGATTAGGTGGAGGTCATAAACTCGCTGGAGGTATTAGATTATCCTTACCATCTTACAATCGTTTAAAAACGCATACTGAGGATTTTATTTAACAGCAGGATTTCTATTTAAATTATGAAATTCCTTGAAAAAATAAGAGATATGTCATATGTAATACATGTTAAAATTAAACCTAATTCAAAAAAACAAAACATCATTAATAACAGAGAATTTCTAACAATTTTAGTTCGAGCAAAAGCAATCCAAAATAAAGCAAATAAAGAACTAATAAATTTAATAAAGAAAAAACTTAAGATATCTTCAAATCAAATTCAAATTATTTCAGGATTAAAAGGTTCAGATAAGGTAATCCAAATTAACTTTTTAGAAGATGTTGAAACACGAGAAATCTATAATAAATTAATCTTATAAGAACTCTAACTTCCAATTTTCTTCATTTTACCACATTTTAAACAGGTGATGAAATGTGTCATTCCCTCATCTGCGCTTCGAGTTTGACGAGTTTCCAAATGTGCTTTATTGTATCCACAACGATGGCATTTAAAATCCTTAATACTGCTCCTTAAATTTTCCTCTTTCCATGCCATAAATTCAGATAGGGTTGTAACTTCCCCTTTAACAGAATGCTCTATTTTAGTAGTTAATTTATAAGCTCCTGCATTTTCTTCAGTTAAATCCTTTATTGCTCCACACTTACATTTAACAATCTTTTTTCCGTCTGACTTAGAAGGGAGCATCATACTTCCACAATCGTCGCAAAATTCCATAAATCTTCAATCCGTCTAAAGATGATTATAACCTAAATTTATAAAATTAATTAAACCAAATAATTTTTATTAATCTATAGCTTGAACCCAAAAATTAAAGCGCAAAAGATTATTCCTGCAAGGAGATCCGCAGTAGTACCAGGATTTAAACTTCCGTCCTTCCCTTGAAGCTCAATATCTAATTTAATAGTCAGTTCTAAACCTTCTTCAGATGAGATTCCTCCATACTGTAGAATTGTGTTTGCAGTTTCGGATACATATGATGCAGCATCTAATCCGGATTTTCTGATAATAAGGGTATCAGGATGATCAGAAAGTAATTTCAGATATGTATCTACAATTGCAGTGTTAGGGTCATGAAATTGATTGAATCTTTCAAAGAAGTAAGGTAATCCCTCAGTTAAAATAATACTAAATCCCGTTGAATATTCAGAGCTAATTAAGTCATATTCTTTTGAGAATTCAAAGATTTTTTTTAAGTTGATTTTATCAACCTGAATCTCTCTAATTGAATCTTCATTAGTAATATCATACTTTTCTACTTTCCCTAATCCCCCGGGATTACAAGTTTTAATAGCTCTATACAAATTAAGTGTATCTTCCACAGTTGATTCATCGATTACTTTTTGTAAATGATATCTAAAATCGTTAAAATTGAATGTGTTATTTTTTAAGCATATTATAGCCGCCACAGCAAGAGGGGAAACTATTAATATGTGCCCTAATAAAACATTACCTCCACTTTGCCATTTTATCATTTCTTTCGTTGCATTCTTGAAAAAAAGACCTAATTCTATAGATTCATAATCTTTATCCTTTTTATATGATGATTGGTAAACTTTTTCACACAACCTCTTAAAGCATGGTTGGATTGCGGTAATCCCCGCTAAAAAATGTTCAAATCTTGTATCTTTAAAATCTTGTGTACGATGCACATTACCAGGTTTTGGCCAACCCGATAATTCTAATAAGCTTGCTAAATTAATACATCTTGTCACATCATCAATTGATTTAATAGATAAACTGAA
The DNA here is from genome assembly GCA_019894875.1 of Promethearchaeota archaeon. Next base: position 11,171 of record JAGXNR010000039.1, read on the forward strand.
GTTGGGCTTTCTCACAGACACAACTAAGTATAGTTTTCAATATATATAATAATATTTAGAAAGAAGTTAAATTAATAATAACTTAAATCAATTAATTTCTTCTCTTTTATCGAATATCCTTCTTTATCATTTGATTTGTATGAAATCGGTCTAAAATCTTTATTCAATCCTTTTTTATATAAGAATTTTTTTATCCTAAGTTTTACAGCTCTCCTTGATAAATTTAAGGGTAGTGAAACCTTTAATTCATTTCCGTCACGATCAAGATTAATTTGTGGTAAAGCTTCAGCTAAAAATCTAATTAGGTCAACTACATGCTGATCGCTCTTAAAACTTAAATCTTTAACAAAGACTGTAATAGTTTTACTTTCATCTTCACTCATACAATATCACTGAATACAATAATTAAAAATATTATAAATTTTTTATGATTTTAATAATATAATTCTTTAAACTAATGTTTTTTTAAGAAAATTTAATTTTATCAGAAGAAATTAAATTTGGTATAATTTATGGTGGAATAGATTGGTGAATTATGTTAATTTAGATTATAACCCAGATGATAACGATCTTATCGCTATGTACTACGTAGAATTATCACCCGAATGTAAAGATTTAGAACAAGCATGTGAAGAAATTGCAAAAGAAAGCTCAATAGGCACTTGGACCGAAATTGCAACACTTTCTGCGGATATTGCTGAAAGATTAAAGCCGTCCGCATTTTATATCGATCCCGAAAATAATATTGTTAAAATCGCATATACTAAAGAGCTATTTGAAGCAGAAAATTTACCACAAATATTAAGTGCTGTAGCAGGAAATATATTTGGGATGAAAGTTCTAAAACATTTAAGATTACTAGATATTAGATTTCCTAAAATTATTGTTGAAAAGTATAAAGGACCGAAGTATGGAATTAATGGGATAAGAAAACTGACTAATGTTAATGATCGTCCCCTATTAGGAACTATCGTAAAACCTAAGGTTGGACTGAATGAAAAAGAGCATGCAAAAGTGTGTGGTGAAGCTTGGAGGGGGGGATTAGACATCGTGAAAGATGATGAAAATTTAACCAGTATGACTTTTAATAAGTTTGAAGATAGAGTTATCGAAACCTTAAAGGTACGGGATAAAGTTGAAAATGAAATTGGTGAAAAAAAATTGTATATGCCAAACATCACCGCACCCCTCACAACTATGAAGAAACGGGCTGATTTTGTTATTGATAATGGTGGTGAATATGTTATGTTAGATATTGTTACGATCGGATTCTCAGCTCTTCAAGATATTAGAGAGTACCTTGGTAATAGAGATGTGGTACTCCACGCTCATAGGGCAATGCATGCGGCTTTTACTCGTAGTAAAAAACATGGAATGACGATGTTAGCTTTGGCTAAATTGATGAGATTAATTGGGATGGATCAATTGCACACTGGAACAATTGTCGGTAAAATGGAAGGTGGAAGACAAGAAGTAGTAGAAATAAATAAGATATTAACAGAACAAACAATTAAAGGTAATAATTTATCGATCCTAGATCAAGGATGGTATAATATTAAATCGACCTTACCTGTTGCTTCAGGTGGTTTGAGTCCTCTAGATGCTCCAGAATTAATGAACTTTCTGGGAAGAGATATGGTGTATCAATTTGGAGGTGGTTGTCATGGTCATCCTGATGGAACAGAAACGGGGGCTAGAGCAATAAGACAAGCTTTTGATGCGGTTTTAGAAGGTCATGATTTAAAAGAATATTCTAAAAGTCATATAGAATTAGCAAGAGCTATTAAAAAATGGGGATAATCCAAATAAACTTGTTATTCTATAATTTCTGGATACAGTTTAGCAAAATAATTTGATATGTGACTCGAAGCAAATATTCCTGCTTCGGTAATTAAGCCATCTATATATCTACGAGATACGGTTTCGAAAGCAGGATTTAACACATTAATATTTTTGGGTGGAGATTCCCAAACCTCATTCGGATCTCTCATTTCTATAGTTTCTAATATTCCTAAATTTGTTTCTGGATTATATTTTAATAAAGGTGAGGCAACGTAGAAGGGAACATGCTCTTCATGGGCTACTAATGCCAAAAGCCTTGATCCAATCTTGTTGATAATTGTACCTTCGCTAGTTATACTATCTGCACCAATTAAAATTAAATCAACTTGAAAATGTCGTACAGCCCATCTCATAGCGCTATCTACTACATGCATAACTTCGATATTCGCTTCACTTAATTTCTGCGCGGTTATCCTTCCTTGTAATCGAGGTTGAGTTTCGGTATTAATAACTTTGAAATTTTTGTCTTGCTTTTTTGCCTCTAATAAAATAGCAGTAACAAGAGAAGAATGACAATGTGTCATCACAACGAATTTTTTAATAGCATTAGGAATACGTCTTGCCCCTATTTCTGCGATCTTTCTTTTAGAATCTTGGAGCATCTCATAATACTCGTTCTTATATCCTTCAATTATCTCTGGAATATCCTTTAAACTACAATTATGTTTTTCCCTTTCTAATTTATGTACTATGAAATTTAAACCATTTTTCATAGCAGGTTCAGTTGGTCTGGTATCAATTAATACATTTTTTGCTTTGTGAAGGCTTTCAATACAACTATCAATTGTTTTTTCCTGTAATCTCTGAGCATAATTATTTAAAAAATCAATCGCATTCAAAGCTACATTGGTAGCTCCTTGTATTTCTAGCGATTTTATTTTTTCTGCATCTTCTAATAATTGTTTCATAGATCATCACAAAATATTTTCTCTATTTTTCAGTATTATTATTTTCAGGACTCTTTTGATCTAATTCAAAATCTTCAGGGTCAATCTCTATGTAAAAGTGTCCTAGATAGCCACAATTAGCACATTCATACATATTTGGAGCTAACCAGCCCGATACATTGACAGCATTTCTTAATTTAGGTTCTTTGCATTTAGGGCAAATTCTAATATTTACCATGATATTTACTTGATAAATTTTGTATCTTTAAGAAAAATTACATATTAAATATAATTATCTTCTTATAAATTTTTAATTAGGAAATATTTAAATCGAATCTAGATATTATGATGAATGTAGTAGTTGCTCGATCTTTTGGATTAGATTACATCTATTATTGCCAAAAATATAATATAAAACCATTGGAAGAAAATTTGGTAAGTGAAATTAATCAATATTGGAAATAACTGAATTTCCAATAAAACCAAAAGAAATCTGACTTTTTATTTTATAGTAATAAATTAAATTTACCCTCTCTTATTATTTAATAGTAATATACCTTACTTGTTGTTAAAAACAACAATGTGATATTAAATAAATTAGATTAAATTTTTTCATTTTATGAAGGATTTAGAGCTACAGAGAAAGAGTTTACCAAATGAAACTGGGATTTATCTGTTCAGAGATAAAGAAGGTTCTATTATTTATATCGGAAAAGCTTTGAATTTGAAAAAACGCGTGAATCAATATTTTCTAAAAACCAAATATAATGACCCATTTTATGAAGAAAAAATTAGGGAATTAGTTAGTAAAATTCACTCTGTTGAATATATTGTCACCGAAAATGAAAAAGAAGCACTTCTTTTAGAAAATATTCAAATCAAGAAACATTTACCTCGATATAATGTGATTATGAGGGATTCTAAGACCTATCCTTGGGTTGCTATTTTTTACTCTGAAGATTTTCCACGCATCCGAGTTCTTAGAAATCCTCATAAGTATTCTCAGAAGAACGTATTTATGGGACCATATACGGATAAAAAAGAGATTATTAGAATATTAAGAGATTTAAGAAAAATATTCCCTTATTGCTCATGTAAAAAACCGGTCAGAAGAAAAAAAAAGCCCTGTTTATATTATCAATTGAAACTTTGCCCTGGCCCATGTTTTTCTGATATAAACAAAGAAGAATATCAAAATAATATTAAAAAAATCGAGTTATTTTTAAAAGGAGAGACAGGTATAATTAAAAAGCAAATCGGGGAAGAAATGGAAAAAGCTGCTGTAAAACAAAACTACGAATTAGCAGCCGTATGGAGAGATAAACTCGAGGATATTGAACATGCGACAGATCAACAACATGTTTTTTTGGATTATGATGCCAATAAGGATATAATTGGGAATCATGCTGAGGATAACTTTATGGCGTTGGTAGTCATCCATATTCGAGAAGGGCGAATAACTAATAAAGATTCTTTTAATTTCGATTTAAGAGAAAAATTAGTTCACAAAACTGAGATTTTTTCTTCTATATTAGAACAATATTATCAAGGTTTTAAAACAAAATTACCAGATGCAATAATTTTAACTGAGCTAAGTGAAAAATTTGTAGTTTTAACTAAGTATTTAAAAGATTTAAAGCCAGAAATACAAATTAGAAAACCGAAGGATGATTACGAAATTAGTTTAATTCGAATCACAAACAAAAATGCTAAGGTTATAGTTCAACAGCAAGCTCAAATGGAACAGATTAGAATGGATGAAAAAGACTTTAGGGAAGAAGTCTTAAAAGAAGCAAAAAAAATATTGAACTTACCAAATGAACCCCGAATTATTGAAGGGTTTGATATATCGAATATTGAGGGTACAGATGCTACTGGTTCAATGGTCTATTTTTTAGAAGGAAAGCCATACAATAAAAATTACAGACATTTTAAAATAAAATCTAAATCAACTCCTGACGATGTAGCCATGATGAAAGAAGTAATAAGAAGAAGATATGAAATGATTTTAAAGAGAAATTGGGAGCTTCCTGATTTAATAGTAGTTGATGGCGGTAAAGGTCAGTTGAATGCGGGTATTTCTGTTTTAAAAGAATTGGGCCTTGAAATTCCTATTATAGGCTTAGCTAAAAAGTATGAAGAAATCTATTTTCCTAATCAAAAAGACCCAATTATCCTCCCAAAAAATACACACCTTTTAAAATTGCTCCAAAGAGTTAGAAATGAATCGCATCGCTTCGCAGTTAGACTCCACAAAAAACAAAGGAAAAAACGAATGATTGTTTCGATGTTAGATGATATTGAAGGAGTGGGTCCAATTTCGCGAAATAAATTACTCAACCATTTTGGGAGTGTGAACAAATTAACAAAAGCTTCTTTAGAAGAGGTTTCAGAAGTAGTCGGAAAAAAATTAGCTAAAGTCATTCTTAAAGAATTAAATGAATAATAGAAAAAATTCATTTAATTATCAGAATAAATTATTCTATCTTTTGATTTTAGCACTCTTGAGTACTATATTCATAGGTTATAAGTATTTTAAAAAAAAAAGATTTAATCATAAATATTCACTTTTTACTTTAGAGAGTAATGCGATCACGAGTATCCCTGATCCTAATAGTATAAAAGTACAACTTAAATTCCACATTACAAAGTATCCAATAAAAGGGTAAAGAATCATTCTTATGAGGCTTGAAATCATGTTTATTGTACTTAAAACTGTCGCTCTATTTTGTGTTTCTATCTGTTTATTAATACTCTTGATAAATATTATCCTTCGTGAGAATCCGAATCCAATGATTGCAAGAATTAAAGGAATACTGATTGGAAGGTAATATATCAGTGCTAAGAGAATAAATCCAATTCCCGGTACTAATGTATACAACCGTAGAAATCTTCTCTTATTACTCATCCTGTTCTCGAGTTTTGGAATAATATTGAAAAAGACTATTTGAATAAGTGTCATCGATGCACCAATGAATCCAAAAAATATGATAGGAAAGTTCAAAACTCCTAAATATATTTGATACGTCCATATTAAGAAAAATACTATTGATTCAGTAGTTATCATTTCAAAAGCTAATAACCGCAGTATTTTGTTATGTGTAAGCTCCTTAAAACCAGACTTTATCACCGTTATATATTTCTCCGATTCAACTTTTTCTAATGCATGGTTTGGCTCTTTTAGTGTGAGTGATATTAAAGTTGCTATGAAAAATGGGAAAAACATAAAAGTCATCACTAAGTTTAATGTAAGAAACGCACCTATCATAGAACCTATAGGGGCAGAAATACCTATCCCAATCAACATGAAACTCCTCTTCCTAGCAACTACTCTTGATATGTCGTTTTCTCTTTCAAGTATTCTCAATGTATCATATATAAACGCTTGATCCGTACCGGATATTAAAGCTCCTGCGAATGCCCACAAAGTTTCACCAATAGCAAAGATGATGATATTAGGATAACTTCCATAGATCAGCGCTGCAAACGCAGTAATTAATGCTCCGAGTATTAAAGAGAACTTTCTACTTATATAGTCAGCTATTGCCCCACAAGGAATCTCAAATACTAAAACCATCATTGTAAAGTAACTTTGTAAAAGCATTACTCCCACGAAAGTAAGATTTCCCCAAGTTAAGAAAAACGGTAATAGTACTCCTGAAATCAAATGTAAACCCATGAAAAAACTAAATAAATATGATTTCCATATATTAGTTTTCCATTTCTTTAAACCTAAGTTGCCTTGAATATTAGTTTGGGTTCCCTGTGTGATTTCGTTTTCTATGCTGAAATTTGCTAACTCTTTATTTTTTTCACTATAGTTTGCTGTCATTTTTATCCTACCTGAAACTTATATTGTCTCTTTAGCATTAGTTAATAAGATTATAAAAGGCTTTATTCGCTTCCAGGTTTCTCAAATATGCTTCTTTTTCTTCACGATATCTCAGATTATGCAGTACACTAATTTTAAGCTCACGTAATTTCCTATTATTATATACTAATTCAGTTAATTTTTTATCGTTTTCAACTTTTGCTCTTTCTAGCCTAGTATTCTCTCTTTTTTCTGCCAATTCCTTTAATTCTAACATAATTTTTACCTCTTTTTTTTAAATTTTTATTATATTTTTTATAAACCATTTTTTAAAAAAAAAAATTTATTAACTATCCTAATTTGAAGTTGTTGTGCACTGAATTTAATTATCCATAAAAGAAATGAAAGAAACAGAAACTTAGATCAAAGAACTACATTCCTGTATGAAATGTATTGAAAGTGCTGAAGAATTAATGTTAATATTTGTCGAATTTCGTGTATTTATTAGGATAAAGCATTAATGATATGTATCTAAAAAGATATATACATTAATGTCATGGCCATTGATTTACATATAGACGGAGTACGGATTAGTGTATTTCCCTTATCCCATCCAATCCATCTATGATCTTTAATTACCATGATATAATCAACAAATATGTTTAAAGTATAATAATAATATCTTAATATTTAAATTTTACAGAGGATGCAGATTATGTGAGATAAATGGGAAATGATTGGGTAATAATCTAATAATATACCGTGAAATAACTAAAAAAATTACATTCCCTTGATTATAAGCTTAATTAATTTAGTTGTGACTTCACAATGAACCCTTGCAAGAGACTCTCTTTTAGCTTCGCTAATAACTCTAATAATCGGTTCTGTGTTTGATGGGTGAATTAAAACAAACCACTCCTTTCCTTTACCAAATCGGAGATCTTGATCAATTTGTTCCACATTTTCACCTTCATTTATTAGCTCTTTTTTTACTAATTCAATTATTAATGAAATATTCTTATTCTTAATTCTAACACGTTCTCTTCGGGAAAAATATCTTGGTAGTTGAGCAACTAGATCTGAAATCTTTTTCCCAGATTTTACTAATATTTCTATAATTTTTACAGCTGCAAAAATACCATCTCTGGTTTTATTAAAGTAAGGAAATATAAATCCCCCCCTGAACCTTCTCCTCCAAAAATCAAAAGATTTTTAGATTCATTATTCTTTTCTTCAATCAACGCGTTCATTTTTGCGGTTAAATATCTCTCTCCTATGGATGTTCGAATAACTGTTGCACTATACTTTTCTGCTAGTGCTTCAAATCGTAAAGAAGAAGCTACATTCGTAATAATAACAATCTCTCTATCTGAATTACTATAATTTTTTAGATAATCTTCTGCAATGAGTGACAAACCAATATTCCCTGAATAGTATATACCATCATCCCCAATAATAGCTAATCTATCTGCGTCTGAATCATGCGCAAATCCTAAATCAAATTTACCTTGCCATACTTCCATTATTAAATCTCTAAGATTAGCTTTAATCGGTTCAATTCCTCGAGGAAATGCATTTTTAACAAGTAATTTATTATTAATCAATCTTACTTTGCAGCCCATGGTTTTTAATATTTGAGGTGTCGCGAACTTGCCTGCTCCAGCTCCGGTATCAATTACCACTCTAAGCTTATTTTTTTTAGCAATATCTTCAAGATCAATGTGTTTGAAAAGATCCTGAGTATAAGACATATAAGGATTCAAATTTTCTATATGCTCATGCACTTTTTTGCCTTTAAAGGATAAGGATTTAAATTTAATTGTAACTAGTTTGCTTTTAATATATTCCATTTCGGCTGCTGTAAGAAAATTTCCAATAGAAAGTAATTTTAACCCATTCCATTCCTGAGAGTTGTGAGATCCAGTAATGATGATACCACTTGGAATACTAAGTCTATTTTTAGCATGAATTATTATTGGAGTAGGACAAATTCCTGCATTAAATATTTTAAAACCTGTTTCAATTAATCCGTCAATAACTGCTTTTTCAAATTCTATTCCACTTGGTCTAGTATCTCTACCGATTATAACTCTTTTATCTTTACTATTAAACCACAAACCAAATGTTATCGCAATTTTCTTCACAAGCTTGTGATTAAGATCTTTTCCAACTATACCTCTAATTCCGCTTGGAGTAAAGAGTAAATTTTCTATTCCCATCCTCTTTGCATTAAGATTAATTTATTTTCAGATAATTATTTTATTTTGTTCGATCTTATATTTTGCATATGTTAAAGCCCCTCTTAAGCCAATCTCATCTTGGTACTTTGTTATTTTTATTTTTGGGGGACGATTTATAGTATATGTAAGAGGATCCTTTTCGAACTGTTTATTCAACTCGGGGATTATCAGATCTTTATCATTCATCATAGCACCCCCTAAGTAAATTGATGAGCAATCATAAAAATTGTTAATTAAACCTATTCCTACTTTAGTATAAAAAATACAATCATCAACAATTTTGTTAGATAGTATATCCCCATTCCTCGCTGCTTGGAAGACTTCCTTGGCTGTTATTTTAGATATATCATTTTCCACAATTTTTAAAAGCTTATCAGCATTCAATTTCGCTTCATTTAACCCTTCTAAAGCTCTTGATTCTACTCCCGTTCCAGAACTGTATGCTTCCCAACACCCATAGGCTCCACAATTACATTTAACTCTACTTTTAGTGTCTACCATCGCGTGTCCAATTTCAGCAGCATTGCCTTCTTTTCCTATTAGTAGGTGACCATTGCAAATAACTCCGCCCCCTATTCCAGTCGACATTGTAATATATACTAAATTATCTTTTTCACTTTCATTTGCTTCAAAATGATAAACACCTAAAACAGCTCCAGAACCATCGTTAATAAAATATATTGGAACTTCTGAAAATTTATTTTCAATTGGTTCTCTTAATGGGATGACACGAAACCCTAAATTAGCATTATTAAAAACAATTCCAGAGTCAGTATTTAAAGGACCCGCGGAAGCAATACCTATAGCTAACAGTTCATCCTTCTCAATGTGGTTTTCCTTCAACACTTCTGAGAGAATCTCACATATAGAAGTGCTGATCGAAAATTTATTCTCTTTTAAGGTTTTAACTGTTTTTTTCCTAAAATTTTCTTCTTTCATATCTATTGTACAGATGGCCACGCGAATCCAGGTACCACCAATATCAACACCAGCAATATATTTATCCCCTATTTTTTTCACCCAATCAATTCAATGGTTATCTGTTTAAATAATCTTAAACAATAATAATAATTTTTGATTTAGTTGAGATAAAAATATATGGAAAACCGTTAATATGCAATATTTCATTCAGTAAACATTGATTTTAATACTCTTATCTTGAATCAAGTCTTCAAGGTATTTGGCAATTTCTTCTCTTCTTGATTTATCAATGCTATATACATAATATTCTGCAGGAATTCTCGCTGTTGAATAAATTTGTACAAAATTTGGTTTAATACGTTTTATAGCATGTCCCAACTTATTTAGGTTCTGTAAATTATTATTTGGTATAAAATCCTCTTTATATGAATTAAACAATAAGGTTTGAATTGCTAATTCATGGTTCTCAGGCATTTCAAGTCGTAATTTCACAAGTGAACTGATAATTAACTCAATATCTTGTGAATTAAGATGAGGACGATTTGTTCTTTTGAGATCCACACTAGTAGCCGCATCCAATTTAGCCAATACAAATTCAAATTGCCCTACCCTCTTTCTAATATCATCGAAATAGAGTGTACTTGAATTAGTAAAAAGTGTGAGTTTAGGTTTTTCTTTGGTCCAATTTAGTTTATTCCTTACATCTATAGCTATATTTAGGAAATCCAATAAATTTCCATTTAGTGTCGGTTCACCATTGTACCCAAAGGTAATTGAATCCAAATGAGGGACCTGAGTTAAGATTGAAGTTAGTTCTTTTCTAAAAACAGTAGAGGGAGGTAAATTGATTCTAAATTCAGGAGATACCAAATTTCCCTCCTCAGTAATGCCGATTTCGCAATATACACAATTGAAAGTACATAGCTTATAATTAGGTAATACATTTATTCCTAATGATAAACCTAATCGTCTGGATCGAAATGGGCCATAAGTATATACTCTCGGCATCTATTTTAGGGTTCAGAGATAATTATTAATATAATTTTCTATTGCTTCATTTAATTTCTTTGGTTGGTCCATCATAACTAAATGCCCTGCATTATCAATTATCACTAGCTCAGAATTTTTTATCTTTTTGTTAAAGAATTCGGAATATTTTACAGGAGTCATGATATCCTCCTTGCCAACTAGAATTAAACAAGGGATATTAATTAAAGCAGTTTTATCAATAGTATCAAATTCATCACAAATTCTAAAATCCTCATAACAAACGTTCCCGGGAGTTTTTAAAAATTCATTTTTAAGATCATCATTCATATCTTCAATAAACTTTGCGAAGTTATTTTTCACAGTTTCTAATATTGAAGGTAATACTCGTAATTTTCCCCCAGTTCCAATTAATAATAATGCAGTGACATCATTTGGATATTTAAAATAATAAGATTGTATCACTGCGCCACCTAATGAATGTCCGCCTAGGATTACACCTTTTAAATCTAATTGTTCAATGAATGTCCTAAGTACATCTACATATAATTCAAGGGAGTGCTCTGAAAACTCATCGGACTTACTGTGAGATGGTAAATCCAATGTGTATAGATTATAACTTACATTCAAGTTTAATTGTTCCTTCCAGATGTTTGAATTTCCACCTGATCCATGAATAAAAATCAGTGCTTTGTTCGAATTATTACCTTTTGTTTGATAAAATACCTTTTTTCCAGAATAGTTAAAGAACGGAATAAAATGACACCTAATTATTTAATTAATAACAAATGTGAAAATTATTTGGCAAATTTATTCATTTGTATTAAAATCTCGATGCTGCATTTCAAGGAGACGTTTGTATTTTCCATTCATTGCTAACAGATTGTCATGATCACCTTGTTCTATTATGCCTTTCTTCTCAGCATCCAACACTATGATAAAATTTGCATTTTTAATTGTCGAAAGGCGATGAGCTATAATAATAGTAGTTCTTCCTTCACGTGCTTTGTTTAAAGCGTCTTGAATCAGAGTTTCGGTATAGGGATCAACTGAAGACGTAGCTTCATCTAAAACTAAGATTTTTGGGTCAGTAATCAATGCTCGAGCAAAAGCAATCAATTGTCTTTGACCGATTGATATATTTGAGGCATTTTCTTTTAATTTTGTGTCATATTTCTTATGGAGTGTATCAATAAAATTGTGTAAGCCTAAAAATTTAGATACTTCAATCATTCTTTCCTCATCTGCAAGAGTTGGATTGTCATATGCATATAGCAGATTATCCTTAATAGAACCTGTGAAAAGAAAGGCGTCTTGAGGAACAATCCCAATCAAAGCTCTTAAATCTTTCTTACGGACCTTTTTAATATCAATATCATCAATTAGTATTTCTCCATTATCGGTATCATAAAATCGAGCAATTAATTTAATTAATGTTGTTTTACCCGCTCCAGTCTCCCCTACAATAGCAACCGTGTTTCCTGCGGGGATATTAACTGAAATATCTTTTAAAACATACCCCGTAGTTTGTTTATGTTGGATGAGTTTTTTCTGTTCAATAATGGTATCTTTAACTAATTTTGGAATCTCTTCATATATTTCTGGTGGAATAGTTATAGTCGCAAGCATTTGGATCATAGATTGAGGTGACATTTGACCCATTCCCCCACCCATCATACCTCCTCCTTCTCCACTCATTCCACTGCTTTGTTGTATTCCCGCTTTAGCACTAAGCGATCTCTCTAAAAATTTCACCATCATCGATATTGCTTCTGGGGGCATCATACTCACAGAAGAGAATGGTGCACTTTTTGTTTCATCTTTCAATTGGTGACTTATTTCACTCTTCTCGGGTTTAAAGGATGTTTTATACTCCGGATGCGTTTTAGCTAATTCCGTGTCTGGTACAGCATAGTTTAAATCCCCAAGAAATGAATCAATTTTATTTGGTATTTCTTCAGGCTTCGCGCTCATTAAACTAAACATTAATTTTCGCATTAAATCTTGTGGCATATGCATCATATTTTTCATTATAAATGATGAGTAAGGTTCAGGG
>JAGXNR010000003.1 GCA_019894875.1 Promethearchaeota archaeon
TTTGAAACGTTTAAAAATGTAGTATTTGTAACGAGAATGCCTGATCTATTTTCTATGAACTCGATATCCATGTATGGCATTGGACTTTCAAAGAGATTGAACATATCATTAGGATGTTTCTCATAAAAACCAGTAAAATTTATTTTAAGCTGACCCCCGACTGTTGTATTTGCAAATCCTTTCGTTACCCAGTTAAAATCTTTCCATTCAAGGGGTTTAGTTGAATTAAAAGCAGTGACGTTGTAGATATAAACTTGATCTAAATCTAGATTTTTGTTGAAATTATCTGGAGTACTCGTATCTGCCTTTACTAGTTGAGCTGAAGAAAGGAGAATTATTTGAAAGAAAATCAATGAAACAATAGTGTATGTGAATTTTTTTAGATTTTTCATTTTATATACCTAATAATCTTTTTTTACAGAAATGTCGGAAAGAATAGGATAACTTTCCTTATTAGATTCTTAAAATCTTTCTTCTTTTTAAAAACTTTGGAATAAAATATAAAACAGATTCCCTCTGAACTATTAATTTTAGGATATCTTTTACAATAATTTTTTCTAATATATTTAATATTCAATAGTATTACTGTAAATTTTACAACGGTTCAAAAAAATGAAACTAATGGATTACCATACACACAACAGACGTTGCGGACATGCACTGGGTGAGATTGAAGATTACATAAAATTTGCAATCAATAAGAATTTTGCCGAAATAGGAATATCAGATCATTTTCCATTAGAAGCGATAATAGATGATCCACAATTAACCGAAATAATCAAAAGAGCCTCGATGGAAACAGAAGAGTTCCCAAACTATATTAAAGAAATAAAAAGACTGAAAGGTAAATATGAGAATAAAATAAGGGTTCTGCTATCAACTGAACTCAATTTTGCGACCCCAGGAAGGGCATTAAGTAATCAAAAAAAAATCCTTGATCCATTTATGGATGATGTTGATTATTTACTTGGTGCTATCCATGATATAAAATGGCATGAATCTCCAATTATTATAATAGATCCACGTGAGGGTTCTGAAGCTTTGAAAAAATTTGGTATGGAGAAAATAACCTTAGAATATATAAAAAAATTAGAGAAGTTGGTAGCTACTGATTATTTTGATGTAATTGCCCATTTTGATAATTATCGAGTCTTATTTCGCCCAAATACACCCCTTTATTCCGAGAATACATGGGAAAAACTCTTAGATCTACTCGATAAGATAAAAAACAAAGAAATGGCAATTGAGATTAACACTTCTGGAACTCGTAAAGAAATCGGGAGTCAATTTCCTAGTGATGAAATTGTGAAAGAAATTATTAAACGAGATATACCGATAATGTTAGGTTCTGACGCTCATAAACCAGAAGATATTGGATATATGTTTGAAGAAATTACTGAGAAATTTAAGAGATTGGGCTTATCTTACATATGTAGATACGAAAACCGTGAACAGAGGATAGTAAAAATTTAATATATAGTTTAAATTCGATTTTTTGATTTCATTTTTTGTAAAGAGCGTAAAAGCAATAAGGATTGTATTTGCACCAAAAATGGAATTAGTAACAACGTGAAAAATTAATTAAAAACTAAGATCTTGTGCTCAGGGTCGATTTTTTTGACTTTCCCCTTTTCTATAAGCTCATTTATATGATGTAATATAATGTACCATTCCCAAACGAAATGAATCTTCTTAGAATCCGGAGGTAGTCGTTTAATATGATTTTCTGAGTAATACACTCCCTTTAGAGTGATTTCTTTTAGGTCTTTTGGTTTTTCTGAATTGTAAATTTTCAATACTTTTTCTTCATTAATTTCAATTCTGTTTAGAGCATTTTTGAAAATCTGTAGTTGTTTTGTAAAATAGCTTTTACCATGCGCGCTTGCAAGAATGATATCATCGTTTAAATATATTTCTTCGATTTTTTTAATAGAAATCCGATAATCTTTCAAACTACAATGTTTTAATCCATACCATGGACCTGACTTTTCTATACCTATATCGGAAACAAATAAAACAGCTCTTCTGCGTTTAGTTTTATCCCGAATTAGAAAGGCGGTATGACCGGGTGAATGTCCTGGTATATGATACGTTTCTAAACTGATTTTTCCGTAATTAAAGGTTTTACCAGGCTTAAATGTTTCAACATTTTTTAAATTTTTGAAGTTTAACTCTTCGTAAATAATATTACTGAAGATATTATCAACTTCGCAATCAACCATCCCATTTTCTTTCATGAAAATATTCATATCCTTCAAATACCTATCTTCAGGAATAGGACAATAAATTTTAAAACCATGATCTTCATAAAAATGGATGTTACTAATATGGTCTAAGTGAGTATGTGATACAAAATAGGATTTAATATTATTTTTAAGACTTTCACTTAATTCTTGAAGTTCGTTTTCATGGAAATTACAATCAATTAGAATATTCCCTGAATTTTCAACGTTTTTAATCAAAATACCATTGCATGATGTCCCGAAAATAGAGTTTGATCTAACAAGAAATATCCCTTCTTCGAGTTTTTCATAATCTAACATTTAACTGATCTATTAAAAACTACAATGAATATAATTAAAATTATTTTTTGTGGTAATTACAAAAGTTAGTTTTTGAACTAATACCTCATATTTTTCAAAAATAATTTGAGTTTCTTTAAGTTTTAGAGATTTTATATCCTCTCCCCTTTCAAAGGTTGCAAAGCTATTAATTGCTGTTAAAAATCCACTGAATAAATCCTCTTTACCATTACTTACAAAACCTTGTGGATGCCAATTATACAATAATGCCCCGGATTCGTTAATAATTAACAAATCTTCAATCATATAAAACACTATGAACGAAAATAAATAAATTTGTTTGGAATGGTGAAATAATATTGGTGTATAAAATATGACACCTATATCTCTCCCCTTGTTTAGTTTGATTTTAAGTTTGAGTAAAATAGAAAAAATTATAATGTATATATTTCCTTTAATAATTATTTGTATTTTAAAAGTACGGAATTAAAATTAAGGATAGGATAAATCTCATATGTCTTCTAATGAAACTAAAGAAAAATTTGGAAATCAACGAGTTATCGATGAAATGAGGGAGAGTTTAAGTCATAAATTAGTTCTAAGATTACAAGCTCCTCTTATTGGATTAATTTCTTTCAGTATTGCATTGTGGGGTTCAAAATTATTTACAGTTATTTCACCAGGAACAAGCTTAATTTTTCAAATTGGGAGTTATAATATTCATTTCCACCACTTTCATTATGGTATCATCTTTTTAGCAATCGGAATAATACTCACATTTTTTGAAGGACCTTGGTTTGCACGAATTGAACATTTTCTATTTGGTGCGGGATTAGGATTTATCATAGATGAATATTGGCTACTTTTGACATTTGATGATCATGCTACAACATATTTCGGACTAGAATCTCAATTTATTTCCATGATTATTGGTATAGTAATTTCAATAATTTATGTAGTTATTATTATTGGGGTCTATTACACTACGAAGGAGGAGAGAAAAATTTGGTTAAATCTATACCATGATTTAAAGTCAGGTAAAATAAAAATTGATATATAACTCCTTTTCTTTAACCCATTTCATAGATTTTAAGGTATTGTTTTACTTTTGATTTTTTCCTTTAATACTGCAATTGCGTTTACCCATGCTTTTGGTGTTGCTTGGATCTTTTGATATCAAAAAGTTGTTGATAGCATATTAAGACTTAAATATAACATATTCTTAAGGTTTTGCAAGATATCTACAAGTTTTTAAGAGCAGAAGATTACGGAGATTCAGATTCTCAAAAAGAAAGTGAATGAAAAAGATAACTGCCTAAAGGAATGTTTAAATTTAGAGAAAATTTTTTAAAAGAAGAAAAATTTCAATATTTAATTCGGGAAAGTTATCCTATATTTTCCGACATTTTTGACTAAATACACACATCTAACATGATAATTTTGTCAAGGGATAAATTTACCAATAACAATCTAAATAGGTCCGATAAAGATATATCAATAAATCAGAGCAAATTAGAAAGTTTTAAGCCGGAAGAAGAAAATCATTCAGTATGGTTAGAAAGAAAATCCTTTCGAATTGCCTTAGTTAGCACATTCACAGCATTGGCTATTGTTTTGGGCTATTTATTGGCTTATATACCTAATATAGAGTTATTTACTCTTACATTGTTTTTATCAGGTTTTATATTGGGTAAAAGAGATGGGATGATTGTTGGGATCTTAAGCTCCTTTATCTTTTGTTTTTTTAATCCCTTTGGTGCTTCCCCTTTACCTCTTTTAGCTTTCCAATTAATGTATTATACCTTAGTCGGATTATTAGGAGCATTAGCTCACCAATTACTTAGGAAGAAGACATTCTTTACACCAGATGAAGATCTTTATAAGACTCCTGTAATGATTATTTTTGCAATTATTGGGGCAATGATTACAATCTTTTTTCAAATTTTTTCCACGTTAATTGATGCTATATCATTTTACGGAACATTCGATCGTTTTTTGCCAATATTCATATCTGGAATCCCTTTTACTGTAACTCACATTATCGGGAATACACTGGGATTTATTTTTATATTACCAGGAGTGATCCAACTAGTATATAAAATGCTCTATTAGTAAAATCTAAAAAATCGCGCTAAAGTAGAAGGAAGGAAGAAGCATCATTACAATAATAATTATTAAGCAAATTATTATCCATTTATTCCTTCTTCTCGGATCTTTCTGATCTTCATCAAATTCAATTTCATTTAGATTTTTATTTGGGTCAGCTTCCATTTTTTTATCTTCTTAGAAATTTGAACCGATAATTATTAGATAAATATAGAAAAAGTGGTATTTTTTTTCCTCATTGTATCTCTGAGGTTATAGTTATTTTTCCACCAGCAGCCTCTATTTTTTCAATGGCTCTTTTCGAGGCATTTTTCACTGAAATGTTAATTACTCTATTAATTTCTCCCTTTCCTAGAAGTTTTTGAATATTAATCTCATCCAAATTGATGTTGTATGAGTTTCCAGATTTTGTAGCTTTTTCATCCAGAACGAGATTATCAATCTTTAAATCTAGATCTTTTACATTCAGAGTATTTACTTGATATATTCGGTTGAGATCTTGAGGTCTCTTAAAACCTTTTTTTCCCATATCCCAATCAGGATCAGGGAAACCTAATTCTTTTTGTTTTAAGTAATAACTTTTCTTGCTTTTTTTCCACTGGGTAGTTTTTCCCCTCCCTGCACGTTGTCCTGTTTTCCTATGCTGGCCTACTTTACCGTATCCATGTGTTCTTCTGCCTCTCATCTTTCGCACTTTTCTAGCATGGCTTCTCATTTATTCAATTCACCTTTAATTATATCATTTTATGGATTATCTGATTGATATAGACACCAACATAGCCAAGGATTCCTCCTTCGGTATAATGTTTTTTGATTGTACCCCTATGTCCTTTTCTGGGGGGATGCAAGCGGAATACTGGTTTAATTTTATATAAATCTTTTTCTCGATACTGAATTTTTCCACTTAGTAATGATTTTGAAAGTGCTTTAAAGGTTTTATATTCTGTTAAATTCTTTAAATGCTCCTCTGTAAGTGGTTTATTTCCTTCTATTTTTCCTCTTACTCTTAATAATCGTACTAAAGTTTTATCATCAATTTCCCCATAGGTTATGTAATCTTTACATTTCATAAGCATTCCTTTATAGCTCTTAGTACCCCAAATAAGGACCCCATGATTTATTTTATGCATTCTTAGCATTTTAAGAGTATCAAGAATTCTACGTCTCATACCTGGTGCTCCTCTTATGCGAATTGCGAAATAAAGCTTAGGTATATATTCAGTATCTTTTGACTTGATATTCTTTTCTACCATTGTCATATTTACTCAACTCAGTTTCTTATATATTAAAATTAAATTTATGCGCATTTTTCAAAGCATCAAAGGTTGCCTTTACAAGATTTTCACTTGTTCTTGTATCACCAAAGGTCTTACTCCAGATATCTTCAATTCCGCATAATCTCAACACATCTTTTACTTTATCAGCACAAGCTAACCCTACACCCGCAGGAGCAGGTATAAGTCTAATTCTAACGGAACCACATTTACCTTGCACTTTAAATGGGATACTGTGGATACCACCACAACCGCATTCTTTGCTCCCACAACCCCTTAAAACGGGAACTACAGAGAGTTTTGCCTTGTCAATTGCTTTCCTTATCGCTGGGCCTACCTCACGTGACTTTTCTGACCCAGTCCCTATAAATCCATCAGTTCCAACAAGTACAACAGCTTTAAATTTACTACGTTGCCCACTAGCAGTCATTTGCTGCACCATTTTAATTGTAACTACTGCCTCTTTTAACTGTGGTAAGAGAATGCTAATGATCTCTTTTTCCTTGACCACTAAATTATTCTGAAAGATTTTATCCAAGGTTATAAGTCCTTGCTGAACTAACTCACCCAACTTCGTCTTTGGGATCCATCGTTCTTCCACATCTCTTAAACGGCTCATTATTATCCCTTTTTTTAAGCGTTATTATCTATCATTTTTAATGAATCTGAAAAAATTTTACTAATTTTCATAGGATCTACTTTTTTATTTTTCAAATACGCTGAAAAATTTTGTTCATATTTCTCTGGATCCTCTGATTTTAATTTTGTAGCGTAACTTTCAATATGATGACCTTTAATTCTATCTTCCAAGGCTTCCGGAAAGAATTCTTCATTATAAGGAATTTGAATACCTGCGTCCAAAACACCCTTACATGTAGCCAACACGCGATTTTTATTATAGATCATTCCAAGATCAAATATAGCTTCTTGAATATTGTTTTTCTTAGCTCTTAATCCTGCTAAGTAACCAGTTAAATAGGATGCAGGAATATTTCCAGTATTCGCAGTCCATCCATAGTTTGAAGAGAGTTCCTTTGAAAAAGCAGAGATTAGAATTTTATCGCCACCTAACTTAGATTGAACAATTTGAACTCTCATATGATTATTAGAGCTTCTAATCACTACTCTCAGTTTTCTTGATTTGAGCAGCTTCATTCTCTTATGATAATCAGTTTTTCCTTCATATCGTCTTCGAAATGGTCTTCTGTATCTTGGTCCTTTTGCCATATCCTATCTTCCCCTTCTGATTAATTCTTTTTCTTTAATATAACGATTCATTTGAGCAACACTCGGAAACATTCCGCCCTTCGCATTCTTATATAGTTTTCGATAAATCGCCGCTGTGATCAATTTTCTATTACGTAATTTTTTCAGTTCTCTTCTTTGTGGCCGGATTCGCTTAATCCATGTTCTTTTTTTAGGAGTTCTTGCATATTTCTTTCCTTTCCTTTTCCCTAAACCTCTTGCTCTTCCTTTTTTCTTTCTTTCATGGCGAATTTTTTTTCTGTATTTTGAAATCCCCTTCTTATATTTTTTCTGAATTACTCCTTGTTTTATTAAATTTCGGATATCTTCACGTGTAATAGCAAGAGAAATATCTTCAATTAAATATGGATCAAAATACACTCGATTCTCCCCACACTTGAGAACCTCAGCAGCCATTCTTTTTTGCGGTTTTAAATTCATCTTTTTAATCCTCTAAACTATTCTTAATCCTCTTCGTCAAGAGAATCATCTAATTCATCAATATCAATTATTTCTTCTCCATCGAAATCTGTTATTGGTGCTTCTGCCATTTCTTCTAACATTTCAATTTCTCTGCGAGAAACTCCAAGGTTTAATATTTTAAAACCTTTCTTTTGACAGTAATCTGTTAAGGCAATCCGTTTTCTAGCCCCTAATTTACTAGAAATTTTAAGAATATGCCTATTTTTATTCAAATCTTCTAAATCATTAGGAGTTGTAACTCTTACTTCAAAATATCCTGAAGGATGTAACCCTCTCACTTTTTTTGGTCCTCTGTATCCTATAGTTGGAGATTTAACACCTAACTTTTTTTTCTTCCGTGTTTTTGAATCAATCCCTCTTGCTTTCCTCCAAGAGTCTTTCACCCTTCTATATCTCCAAGATTCAACTCTTCGGAATGAGGGCCTTTTCTTGTTAATCCCTTTTCTTAGTTCCATCAATCGTTTATCCTGCTTCATAGTAGTATCCTCATCTTATTTGATTTCCCAGAAGATTTCTTCCCCTAATTGTATTTTATATAAATAAACACCATCTTGAAACACCCTAGGATCTTTTTTTCTTATTCGACATGCTGTTTTAACATTCGCAGCTGTTTGACCAAGGGCTTCTTTATCTGGTCCGATAAAATAAACATCATCTCCTTTTACTTCCACTTTGACATTATCTGGATATTTTGCTACTCTTGGAGCTCGTTCTCCCAAGAAATTTTCAACAATAATATTTTGGTTTTTATTATCTACTTTAACACTACATGGAAAATGAGAATAGGCAACTTTAGAAACATATTTGTAATTCGTTTGAACACCTACAATCAAATTATTTATTATACTCATAACAGTTTTGATTAATGCTAAAGTGGAACTCTTAGGAAAGTCAGTCGAGAAAATTATTTTTTTATTCTCGATTTTAACCTTAATTCCTCTGACATGAGAAAAATCTTTAGTGATATCCCCCTTTGGGCCTTTAACTCTTATATGATGTCCACCTTCTAAGGTAACTTTAACACCATCAGGAATCTCCAATTCTTCTTTAAAGAATGCTATTTTTACCATTTCTTCATTACCTCATCCAGAGATTAATAAATATAACACAATGTTTGTCCCCCAATGTGTTTTTCCTCTGCTTCTTTCATGGTCATTATTCCTTCATTTGTGGTTAAAACAATTAAACCTAAGCCAGGAGCAGGTAATAATCTTCTTTCCAATAATTCAAATTGATTTATCTTATAATTCAACCTCATTAAACCAGCACATTCATTAATTCTACCTAATAATGCAATTTTGAATTTTCCTTGACGACCATCATCATATCTTTCAAATTCCCCAATATAGGCATGTCTTTGAAATATTCGAAGAATCTGCTGAATAATTTTTGAAGCTGGGGTGATCACGACTTCTTTCTTTCGCGCGCTCTCTGCATTCTTAAGAGCACAGCAGGTATCTGCTAGAGGATTCACCAATTTTTTTCACATCCATATATTATTTGTATTAATAATTTATTCAAACCTTTTAAATCCAATATCTTTACCAATTTCGTAAAAACAACGTCTACATATGTACAACCCATAACGTCTAATAATACCTCTATGTGTATGACATCGTCTACATTCCCTCTGTCCTTTACCATAACCCTTGCCTTGTGGAATATTTGTTCACCAAATAAAATTCATTAAATATAATCTAACTCTAATTTCTTGACAATATCGACTCCAAAATTTTGTTTTAAAAAATATTGGGCTTCACTACGCGATACATAATGGTGTTGTGGGATCTTCGACCTCCCTTTTCTTCGATATTTAACTCTCATACCGGGTTTGATTATTCTTCCACATACATCTAAACCCCATAATCCGATACCCGCCTCATATTCAGTTTGAGGGATTTTAATATGTTCATCTACACCAAATGCGAAATTCCCATAATTATCAAAACTTTTTTTTAAGATTTTATTATTGTTTACAATCAATAATCTCTTCAACAACCTCTCTGCTTCTTCACCTCGAATTGTAATCTTACAGCCAATTGGGCGCCCTATTCTGAGGTTAAATTCTTTAACATTAACTTTCGAAAGTGTTTTAAGAGGGGATTTACCGGTAATTTGTTGCAGCACACTCACTGCCTTTTCTAACTCTTCTCCTGCACCACCAACCCCAATATTTAAAACTATTTTCTCTAAAAATGGTTTTTTCATAGGGTTTTTCCAATTTTCGTCAAAATCTTTCGCTTGGGCGTTAGAAGTTTTTTTACTAGTTTTAACTGACATTTTCATCCCTCAATTAGTTTTCTATTTTTGGTAGGTCAATTTCTGATTGGTCTTCTCCAATAATAAATGTATAATCATACAGAGTCTCTGTTTGGTCCCCATTATGCTGAATAGAGACAGTACTTGCTTTAGGACCAAATCTCTTTAAGATTGTTATTATCTTTCCAACTTCTCCGATATTTTTCCCGGAGATAATAATTGCTAATTTATTCTCCTTAAAATTCAGAACTTTTAAAATTTCTTGTTCTGGGATTGAAACTTTTAATACATCCATATGCTTGTATATATCTTCCTTTGGGCTTCTTGGGTCATTTACTAAGACCAAGATATTTCTCCCATCATGCAGATTTAATTGAATATTACCACCTTTTAGGCTAGTTTTGTTGTTAATCCTGCACAATTTAAACAAACTTTCTTCTTCAGAAATCTCATGTATGATTAACCCGTGATGAGAATCTGGTAATACCCGATAATATTTATTCATTTTTTCGATTGAGAGCACATCCATCAACCCTACTGGATATCCTATATCTTTGACTACTTTTCCATCAACCTTTATATGTCCTAATCCAATTAGTTTTTTTGCTTCTCTATAATTTCCCCCAATATTAAGAAGGTCTCTTACTATATGGAGGAGTGGTAAACAAAATCTATTAGGATGAGGTCCAGCGGAGGGTTTAATGAAAAATTTCCCGTGCTTCCTTTTAATTTGCAAAAATGCAGGAGTATTAAGTCTTTTAAGCGTTTTTTGACCGCCATGTCTAGCCATAGTTTATTTTTCCTCCTCTTTTCCTTTTTTTGGTCCAGTCATTTCTTCATCATAAAATCCGTATAAAGTCTTTCTTTCAATAACTTTGGCTCTCCAGGGATCCATTTTTTTCTCTTTCGTAAACTTAGTAATAATTAAATTAGAAATATGTATAGCAGGGTGATAATCTGTTCCATCTGTTTTCTCGAATTTAGCTTCTTTAATTTTACATCTCAAATTTTTGGTAACCTCTAATATTTCGCCTTCAAAGTCCTTAAACTCCCCTTTTACTACTCTTACTTGGTCACCTACTCTAACAGGGAGCTTCTTTATTCCATATTCCTCACGTACAAAATCGGCAACCCTTGTACTGAATAATTTCGATCGTTGGTGATTTTTGTAGTTAAACAAGGCTTTCCGTTGCTTTCTCGGTTGTCTTGATTTTACTTTCATTCTCTATACCTCTCTCTTTCCCATTAAATAATTAATGACGATATTGATGCTAATCTGGGGAACAGTTCTGCTGCTTCTCGAGCGATTGGACCCCTCACTTCTGTTCCTTTTGGCTCTCCTTCTCTTGTTACTATGACCCCGGCATTATCCTCAAAACTTAAACGGCTACCATCCAATCTTCGAAAGATCATTTTCTGTCTAACTATTACCGCTTTCACAACAGTTCCTCGCAGTTCGGGTTTTCCTTTTTTGATTGTAACTGAGCAAATACTACCTACTGTAGCTTTAGGCAATCTTCTTAGTCTTCCTTTATAATTATCAACATTAATAATCTCGGCAATCTTTGCACCAGAATTATCAGCAATTTGTATTCTTGAACCGTTACACAAACCATAACTCGTTCTATAGCTAATAACTCCCTTTCTACCCATCTTACGTCTAGTGCCCATTTAATCTCCCTCGGTTGTTATTTTACTTAATACTATAAATGCCTTTGTTTTCGAAATTTTACGTGATTCTCCGGCTTTTACAAGGTCACCAATATCGACTTCTTGAATTAAACATTCTGGTACATGACATGCAAGTCGAGTATTACGACGTTCATATCTTTGATATTTTTTAATAAATTGAACATAATCTCTTTTAATTATAACGGTATTTTTAGATTTCTTGCTAACAATAATACCTTGAGTAATTTTTCCTCTAATTCTTGTGTTACCATGAAAGGGACAAGATTGATCTTGACATTCCTCAGTTTTGATTTTAGGTGGAACAACACCTGGGATTCCTATATTTCTGCTCATCTTTTAAACCATCTCTTTTTTTTTAAACTTCTTAATCTATTTACGGGAAGTCCAACAATCTTATTCCCTTGAACTTCTAAATAATGCTCTTCTTCATTGTTCTTGAAATCTGTAATTTTAAATCTAAATACATAATCGTTTTTTATGTATTTTTTAATTTTTTTTTCCTTTTCTGTAATTAATATATCTCGTGTTTCATCAATAATGGTACCAATATCTAAGAATTTACCAATATTTCTTTTTGATTTAAGTTTTGCATAAGCTTGAATTCCAATTAAATCATGGTAAATTAAATATTTTGGATCCATCATTTCCCTTCCTCTTTCATTACTGTTAATATTCTAGCAATTTGTTTCCTTAGTATTCTAGCTTTACCAGGGTTGTCAGAAAGCCCTCCACCTGTTTGATTTGAATAAAGCATCATAACTTCCTCGCGTAAATTCAATAGAGCTCTTTCTTTTTCCCTATCGTCCATTTCCCGTATTTTATTTGCTGTTAGAATATCTCCCATAATTTATCACTTTTCATCTATAATATTAATTTTCTTCTTCTCCAGTTTCTTCTCCAGTTTCTTCTCCAGTTTCTTCCTCAGGGGATAATGAAATCTCAGATATAGTTTCCTCATCAACTTCATCAATAATTTGCTTATCCTCTTCTTTAAGTATCGCTTCTTCTTCGATGGTATATTCAGCTTTAGTTTTTGCTAACCTTGCTTCTGCTTTTACTTGAGCCATAGATAAAAGATCTCCTTTTATTTTTATCTCATCACCAATCTTAGTATCTATATGTTGTATTTTTACTACTACTCCCAGTGTTCCTGATTTTTGAATGCATTGTGCTACACCTTTATCAATACCTTCCTGTGAAACAAAACCACTTTTTGACATGGTGCCAGCGCGAAAAATTTGTACACGTGCGCGTTGTGAAGTTACCTTACCACTTACCCTTATTTCGGCACCTAAAGCACCTCCAGAATCCATGATTTTTCTAAGTATGTAATAACCTGCTCGACGATAATGTCGTCCTCGATCAAGAGAATAAGCTAGTCGCTCAGCCATTATCTGTGCGTTAAGATCTGGGTTAGAAACTTCTTCTACTTCAATCTGAGGCATTTCTAGGTCAAATTTTTCATGGAGCACGTCCGTAATCTCTTGAATACGCTTTCCCCCCTTCCCAATTACAAGTCCGGGCCTGCTTGTTCTTAGTGTAATGCGAACGCCTAACGGAGTCTTTTGTACATCTACACCTGCAAATCCAGCTCGAACTAACTCTGATCGCAAATATTCATTAATTTGCATTAGTTTAATTCCCTGCTCAATAAAATTCTTCACTAGTGGCAGCTAAATCACCAATGTAACAATTCTTATTTTATACGTTCTAATCTTAATCATCAAACTTTTTTCTAACGTGATAAGATTAGTAAGTAAGTATAAAATTTTAAGTTTATTAAAAAAAGTTATAATACATTAAAGAATCAAGAAGAAACCATAAGTTTAAATAAGAAGAAAATGCTTCGAAAGCCAGTAATTTAAAGCTAAAACAGATAAACTTGGTCTATATCAGTCTGGTCTTTCTTAAGAGTGGAGACAAACTTTTCATAACAATTTTTATCTTTTCGTCTATAATATCTACTTCTACTTCCCCTTCCCCTTCTCTGTCTATAGTACAATTAGCTAGATCAATTAAAAATCTAAAACGCCGAATCAGTTCTTCTTTCTCAGTATTATCAATGTAGGGCTGATAATATAGTAACTCTTCCTTGAATATAATTCTTAACAACTTATCATATTCGGTCTCCATGTAGTTAAAAGGAGAAATGAAAATGTTCTTAAGATTATTCTCTAAATCCTTTAAAAGTTGCAGAAAGCTGGTTATTAGAGCAAATTCTTTATATTCTGGATTATTTGCATTACTTATTGAAAATTTCAAGAGCTTTAACAATATACTATAAGATTTTAAAATCCTCTTTGCAGCTAACATGAGCTCTGATTAATATAAGATTTGGTTCATTTTATTTTGAGTTCGCCCCTGAATATAATGAGACAATTCAAAAAGTCAAAGATATTTGCAACACCTTAGAACATGGTAAGGATTTAGTGAAGAATACCTAATAGAATATTAGGTGATGAAAGAGTGAAATGAATAAGTCTCAAGAGTAAATTTTAAATTATTCTTTTATCATAATTTTGCTTAACTTGGGAATTCATAAATAACAATTTCAACATGGGTAAGAGTTCTATTTTTTGCGGTTGATCTACCTCGGGCACGTTCAATATATCTTTTTATAATTCTTCCCCTATGTGTGGCGGCATGAATAATACGACACATTTCAATGTCTAAACCTTTATACTCTCCATTGGATTCTGCTGAAGAGAGAACTTCATAGATTCTAGCTGCTGATTTTTGAGGGTATCTTCCTGCATACCACTTGAATTGTTTTAAATCTTTCCGATGAGGAAGTTTTTTTTTATGTCGTCTAAAAGGAACCGATTGCTTTAATTGAATTACCTTCTCAAGAAATTCTTTTGCTTTCTCAACACTCATCCCTTTTATAACGGCACAAATCTCTCTAGCATGTTTGGGTTTAATTCTTAAATCTCTCCCAGATGCTTTTGCTAATCTTTCTACATTATATTTTTGTTCTATGAATGAATAACCCCAGTTAGGCATAAATTTTCATCTCATTTTTTAATTTACATTACTTTAATGGAACATATTTTGAACTTCTGGTGGCTCCTATTCCTGGTGAACCATGTGAAACCCGTCTCCTTGTAGGTGCGAACTCTCCGAGATAATGACCAATCATTTCGGGTTTAATATCGACTACCTCAAAGATTTTTCCATTGTACACCCCAATTTTTAGTCCTACCATTTCTGCGAAAATGATCATGTCACGTACATGGGTTCGCGTTAACAGATCCTTTCCTCGTTTTTTAGCACGGTAAGCTCTTCTTAATCTTTCAAGCAATTTTTTCTGTCTTGGGGGTAATCCTCGCTTTAAGGATCTTCTTGCTCTTGCTGGTAGTAACTGTATAAACTGATCCATATTCATTTTCTTTAGTTCTTCTAATGTATATCCTCTATAATGAAATCTTAGTCGATCTAATTCTTTTTCTGTATCTAAATCTTCTTCAGTATCGGAATCTTCTTCTTCATCTAACGTAATATCTATTTCTTCAGACTTCTTTGTTTCTTTTTCTTTTTCTGAATCATCAGTAGACTCTTCTTCTACTTCTTCAAGATTTTCTTCATTAGATTGTTCATCTGGAGCCATTTTTTAACCAATCTGCTTAATTCTTTAATATTATTGTGTTAATTTTTTCTGATATAAATTCATACGGTAAGCATTTTAGTGTTGCTTTAAATTTTAACTTTTAGGTTGAGTAGGTGAAAATCATAAAACTTATAAGTGTTAGATGTGATTCTCCATAGAATCCTAAATTCTCAAATTAGAGCAAGTCTCTTAATAAGTTTAATTCAACCCATAAATTAAATTAATAGTACTGATTTGGATTAAAAATACGTTTTATATCATTTTCATCAAAATTACCTTCCCATCTTTCTTTAATGATGACAAACTTATCTGAGTTTTTATTGGGATTTATGACAGAATGGTAAGTATTGATTTGATTTGTGAATTTTGTGCCATTTTCTACGAAATAATGAACTTCATTTCCAGTAATAATAATTGGATTTCCTTCTAAGATTTCCCAAAACTCATCTCGATATTTATGGATTTGGATTGATATCCCAAACTCAGGACGTATAAAAATCAAATTATAATCGGGAAAAGTAAATTTAAAGCTGTACCATTTTGGAAGTGTGTCAATATAGTTTTTAGGAATAGAGTATCTTTCGATAAATAATTCTGGTTTAAGGTTGATTCTTTTTAAATTTTCATATTTATATGGATCATAGATTATCTTATGTTGAGAAATATCTTTATTATATTTTAATTCAACTGAGTTTTCTCCATTATTAATAACCATATAGCAATTTTTTGGTTTTATTGTTAAATCTTGGTTAGGATTTTCTTCAGTTATAAATGAATCTCCATTTAAAACTAAAATTTTTGGAAATTTATTAAAATTCATTGATATCGATAATTCCTCTGAATCGTTCTTCCTTAGTACTGAACTTCTTTTAGAAGAAACAATCTCTTTTATCAAATCAATATCTCCTCTTTAGATTACTCTATATTTAATTCTTTCATTTTCTCTTCGATTTCATTTAAATATGGCATTGAATTTTGGGCACCCTTTCTGGATACTGCTATAGATGCGGCTATCGTTGCAAATTTTACTGCTTTTATTATTTTCTCACCTTTACTTAAGAAACTTGCAAACACCCCAATAAAACAATCTCCGGCTCCAACAGTATCCACTGCAATAACTTCTGGTGTAGGTATTTCAATAACCTTGTCTTCAGCACCTAAATAAATTATGCTTCCTCGGCTACCTAAAGTAGTTATTACACATTTTATTCCCATCTTAGTTAGAACTTTTGATGCTTTTACAATTTTTTGTATTCCTTCTTCTCTTAACTCCTTGTTTGTTAAATGAGAATACAATTGATAAAGTTCTCCTTCATTCGGGATGATAATATCTACTTTTTCTAGAATTTCAAGAGGAAGTGGTTTCAAGGGAGCAGGATTGAGAATTTTAATAACGTTTCCCTCTGAAGCTATGTTAAATATTTCTTTTATAGGCTCTAGAGGAATCTCCATCTGGACTACTACGCAAGATGAGTTTTTGATAGCATCGGCATTAGCCTTTATTTCTTCTGCAGATAGTTTAGAATTTGCCCCAGGGGCTACTGTTATCTTATTATCTCCGTTTTTATTGATTAGAATGAAAGCAACTCCACTAGGTTCTTTAGGGTCTCTAATCATAAATTCAGTATTTATCCCTTCTTTAGTTAAACTAGAAATCATCTGATCCCCAAAAGAATCAACTCCAATTTTACCAATGAATACTGTTTTTGCTCCCGATCTCACAACCGCCACAGATTGGTTCGCACCTTTTCCTCCTAAATATTGTTTAAATGTCCCCCCAGTAATAGTTTCACCGAGTTCTGGAAATTTTTCAGAATAAATATTTAGATCCATATTACTCGAACCAATGATTAACACATAAGGAACTTTTTTATTCATAGATTAGACCTAATATTAGGAATTGTTTGTAAATTTTCGTAATTCTATATGATTTATATGTGGATGATCTACATATTTTATTTACGATTAATTAGAATTTGATCGAATGGTTTTAATTAAATCACTTTTTAAAAAATAATAATAAGTAAATAACAAATCTTAAAACTAAAATCTTCAAATAAAATAGTTAAACAGTTTTAAAAGGTTTTAAAAATGGCTAAAGATAAAGTAATTGGCGCTCTTGTTATAATACTTGGACTTGGAATTGCAATAATTTATACCATGGGAAGTATTGTCGATCTTTTCATGATGTCATCTTTAGGTGGCAATAATGCAAATGGTCTTGATTTAACAAGTAGCTGGTTAGGCGGAATTGATTTATTTAGTTGGGAGCTCTTCATTGTTCTACCCATTTGGCTTTTAGTAATTTTAATTTCAATTATTGCTATTTGGATAGGATATAGTATGTTGACTACTCCGGCACCTGTTCCATTAGAGGAACTTGAAGAGGAGTTAGCAGCAGAAGAAGAAGCTGAATAAATAATAATTTTTATTTTTATTTTTTTTATTTAATACAAAAATTACACTAAATCTCAATTTCATATTTGCAAACTAAAAGCAGATTATAGCTGAACCTTGAGATGTAATTCTTTCTTCTTGGTTTTTGCTTACCACGTTTATTTCAATTACATTCTCACCATATTCTTGATGCTTTTTCACGATTTTACCCTTGAAAGTGAGAATATCATTTTCATTAACGATATCTGAGAATCGGATTTTAAAGTTTCTTAAAATCCCTCCCTTTGCCCAATTTAGAATATAAGAAGATATCATCCCCGCTTGAAGCATCCCATGGGCAATACATCCTTTTAAACCCGTTTTTTTAGCAAATGATTCATCATAATGAAGCAAATTATAGTCACCTGAAGCGGAAGCATAATCAACTAATTGAACTCGTGTAATCGGGTCAATCTTTACTTCAGGTAGTTCCATTCCTACATTGAGTTCATTAAAATTTAATTTTTTGCAAGGCAAATTTCAGTTACACACTCTCTTTATACTTTTAGATATCTCTAATGGAAAACGATTAGAGTATTAGTTACATCAAAAACTTTTTCATTTGATTCTTTATTTTTTCCCCTAGTAATAGCAGTTACTATATCCATTTTCCCTCGTTTCCCTTCCTTTTCGATGATATTTTCAACTCTTGTCTGATAGATTATTGTATCTCCAGCAACGCATTGAGAATGATATCTAAATTCTTTTCCCCCATCTAAAAGATTTTTAAAATCGATACCTAGAGTAGCATAGAAATTTTTTTCTCCAGAATACATCATTCTCGTAAAAAAGGTTGGGGGTACAGGTAAATCTTTATATCCCTGGGCTCTTGCTGCTTTCAAATCATAGTAAATAGGATTTTTTTCTCGGATTGCATTAGCAAACTGAGTAATTTTCCATCTAGGGATTGTCATTTCACTAGAGTTAAATTCATATCCGATAAAGTTACGATCGAGCATAATTCATTTTAGATTTTGTATTAATATAGGATTTTTCAGTTTGAAATATTTTGACATCTAAATCTACTATTTCAATATTAAAATCAATCATTCACTTATAATTTTTCAGAATAAAACCGAAATTTATATTTTTTATACAATTATCAAAATTAGGATTATTCTAAAATAATCATAATTTAGAAATTAAGAAAAAAGAGTCAAAAAAACAATGTCCTTTGACATAAAGCTTGATATGGATGTATGTACGGGATGTGGTACATGTTATGAAGTATGCCCTTCAGAATGTTTTGGCGAACCCGAGGGAGGAAAAGTTAACGTTCTCGAAGAAAACAGAGAAGACTGTGTTGGCTGCAGGGCGTGTGAAACACAATGCCCTGAAGAAGCGATAGAAATCATAGAGAACTAGAATTTCTGAACCGGTAAATAATATTATTTTTTTTTATTTTTTATTATATTTCTTTTTTATTTAAATAAAGTAAGGAAATTACCATAATAGTATTCTATTACAGTTTTTACATATTCCTTCATTTATCTGCATATTTATACAGCTTTCATGATAGGGGGCTTTACAACTTTGGCACATGTATGTTTTTCCCACATTTTCAGTAAAATCGTACCCACAATAGATACATTTATTTGTGTAAGAAAAGGTTGGATCGTTAGGATCAACTTCAATTATCTGAGAAGTTCCCGTTAGGGCACTCCCGTCAGCAGCAGGGGTTATATAATTATTTTGTTGAATTTGAGTAGATGGTTGAGTATATTGCTGTTGGTTTTGAGATTGAGGTGTTTCCCAATCAGACACATATCCTTGTGCGGGAGCTTTTGAGATCCCCATCCTTTGGGATACTTTTTCATCAAGGATATTAGTAAGGATTAGGGCAGATGCATATTTACCTTTAGCACCACCCTTTTGTAGATGCGTGTGGCTTATCATATGTATAATTCTCCCTCCCATTTTTCCATAATCGAACTCTACGAGTACGGGGGATTCTCCCCACTTATTTTGAAGTTCCCAAGAATTAATTAATACTCTTACGGCTTCATGATTGAGAATTTGGATAGGGAAAGATTTTATTTCTAACCACCATCGGAATTCATTTTTTTTAGTATTTTTCTCCGTTTGCTTTTGCCATTTACTTTGCTGAATTTCACTTAAAACTCCATCTAAAAAAGGGTGATCTGGTTGTAGAATTTGACATGGAACTACGGCATCTGCAGTTTTTGCCTTGTTCCATCTTATGTATCCGGGAAATATTGTTTCAATGATGCTTTTGAGGGCCCAATCAGTAGTTATTAGCCACCCACCATTCATTACAAAATCTTTGACTTTTTGATGAGACGCATTAGGAATATCACTTCCAGGGCACCCAATAAGGACAACATCATATTGAGATAGATTCTCTTTCATGAATTCTTTTTCTTTTACCACTTTTTTCATTGAAGCATACATATGTTCAACAATTTTTTTCGGTTTTTCGTATCTTCCACTTACAGCGAGGATTTTCCCATGCTTTTCAACAGCTTTCACAACGTCTTTTTTATTTAATGCTTCCATCTTACGTTTCTTTACTTCTGAATAAATATCTTTTAAACTCATTTGATCAGCCTTTAAATAATATTAAAAGGAATTTAGTGTTATTTTATAATTATTATAAAATAATTAATATATATATTTTGATGAGAAGGGATATTTATGTCAAAATTAATAGATTTAGGACAACCTTCTGAATTTTGGGAGTATTTCGAACAAATAACAAAAATCCCTCGATGTTCAGAACATGAAGAAAAAGTAAGAACTTATATAGTGGAAGAAGCTGAGAGATTAGGTTTTGAAACTAAAATTGATGGGGCAGGAAATCTTGTAGTTAGAGTTCCATCAAATACAAAACAGAAGCAAAAAGCAGTTCTACAATGTCACTTGGATATGGTTTGTGAAAAAAATGAAGGGATTATTCATGATTTTTTTAGTGATCCATTAACAATAAAAATTGAACAAATTAAAGGTGAAAAATGGGTTTCCGCAGATGGGACTACGCTAGGGGCGGATAATGGGGTGGGAATATGTTACCTATTAACAATAATGAAAAAAATTCACAACAGCGAATTAGACTTTGGTTCTCTTGGATTTGATTTATTATTTACTATTGATGAAGAAATGGGACTAAATGGAGCATTTAAAATTGATAATGATCTAATTGATGGAAACTTTCTTATCAACCTCGACGCTGAAGACGAGGATGCTGTTACCATCGGTTGTGCTGGGGGAAGGGTGAGTATTTTCCATATTAAAAACGACACTTTTGAGATAAAGAAGGAAGATAACCTAATTCCAATAAAAATTTTTGTTTCTGGTTTGTTAGGAGGTCATTCGGGAGCAGACATTCATTTAGGGCGGGGAAATGCATTAAAACTCATAGTACAGATACTCTGGAAATTAAATAAAGAATATGTAATAAATATAAAGTCTATCACGGGCGGTAATAGAACGAACGCAATACCTAGAGAAGCCAATGCCATTGTATTTATTAAGGAAGCTAATTTTTCAGAAATGAAAGAGTATCTTAAAGAGCTTGTTTCAAAAATTAAAGTGGTTTTTGATGGTATTGAACCTAATCTCAGTATATCGATTGAAAGAACGAGCAGTTATGATAACACCGAAGTATTTTCAAAAACAATTCAAACTAATATTTTAGATATTTTATACACTATACCAAATGGAGCACTTTCCATGCATCCCCAAATAAAGGATTTAGTCTTTACATCTTCAAATTTAGGCGTAATTAAGACAAGTAAGGAGAAGATTGAAATAAAAATAAGTCAGAGAAGTCTTAGTAAATATTTTAAAATTGCATTATGGGAGAAAACTAAATCCTTATTTGAATTAACAGGATTAGAACTTGAGATTGAAATTGCCAGTGATTATCCCGGTTGGATCCCTAATTTTAACTCAAAAATATTAGCGTTGACTAGAGATGTGTATAAAGACCTTTATAAAGAAGAAATTGAAGTGAAAGCAATTCATGCGGGTTTAGAATGTGGAGTTTTAAAGAAGAAATTTCCGTATATGGAAATGATTTCGATTGGACCAAACAATGTGGGTGCTCATTCACCCGATGAACGAATTTCGGTACAATCAGTTGAAAAAATTTGGAATTTCCTATTAATGATATTAAGGAAATCATGTTGAAATATTAAGTTAAGATGATTGTATTTGAAAAAATTATTATATTGTAAATAATAATTCAATTATAGTTGAATATGAAAGAACGACCATTGAATAAAGAGGAATATATCAAAGAAGAAATCATCGGCTCTGAGACAATTTTAGAGAAATTCAAGAGTAAGACGCCGTGGATTCTTGGAAAAACTTTAAGAAAACCAAAAATTAATTTTCCAAAATTTAGATTTCCACAATTAAATCTCCCTATGCCATCAAGAGCATTAGGTTTAATAGTTGTATTTGCGGTATTGTTTGTTCTTCAAACAGGAATTGCTTATTTACTTGTTAGAGAACCTCCGGCATTGGGAGGGAACCAACAAGGAGATCCTATATTTATATTCAATAATATTAATGAGGCTTTTATAATTGAGAGCATTGTGGCTTCAATTTTAATTTTACTAAGCTCAGTCGGTTTCGTATTCTTGTATCAAGCATCAAAATACGTCTATAATCGAAAAATGGCAGCAACGATTTTAACAATTGGAGTATTAACTATATTAATAACTTTTATTGCTCTGCAATATATAATCGCAGTAAAAACAGGCGTGCTAGCTCAATAATTAGTAGATATTATTTATACTACTCTACTTCAATAATTCTTATATCATCATAATCTACAATTACTTTATAATATCCTTTCAAATTTTTATCCAATTCAGGATCTCGAGTGTCTAATCGTAATATTTGATTTGGTAGATTTGACAATTTATATTTTGTAGAGATAATAATGATATTATTAGGACCAATTTCTTTAAGCACTTGGGGAGTAAATTGTAAATTCCCTCTCCCAAACAAGAATCCTTGGTTCCCAAGGGGTGATACAATAATTTTTGTATTTCTTCCTTTAATGTATTTTAAAATTTGTTGTTCATTTAAATCTTGAGCTATAATTTTATTATTTAAGCATAAATCAATACCGAGTACAGTTTTGGGTTGTTTCAAATTATCAGTAATTGCTTTAGTAGTAGTTCCTGGTCCTAAAAGATAATACATAGTATTTTTGAATAATTCAACAACTCTGTTAGCAATTCGTTCTTGGTTGTTTAGATCAGACTCAGGAGATCCAATTTTAGAACGCTGTATATAATCTGGATTAAAAGGCGTCAATAAGGTTCCGTATAACCGTGTATCCAATTCACCATCTCTATATTTATTTTCATCAATATCTAAAACTTCCGATTCCTTTAAGGGGATTTCGTTTAGCAGGAATTGAATTATTAAGGATGCTGCCATTCTTGGATTTAATGAAAAAACACTTGAAAATATTTTTACACCTGCAGGGATACCTAAACATGGCTTACTTCTCCTGACTACTTCAACAATATCTCGAGCTGTGCCATCACCTCCAACGAATAATAAAATTTCCAAATCTTCAATAGTCTTCATAATCCCTGCGGCAATCTTTGTATGTTCTGAGTTGAGGTCTAAGAGATTTCTCACGTTCTTGAATTTTAAGTGGTTAATACAGGTAAATTCAAAATTAAATTGTTCCAAAATATTTTCTCCCATAAATCCAGGACATGTTACAAATCTTATTTTTGATTCCATAGATCTTAATTCGCTTAATAGTTCTTTCGCTCGTAAGGAAGAACTTGGTTTTGCACCAAGATTGATGGCGTTTAATAGAATTTCTCTACCATCAGTACCTTTTAAGCCTACAGAACCCCCCATACCGGAAATAGGGTTTAGGATTAAACCTATTTTAAATTTATTAAAGATAACCATAGAGACTCACTTAATAAAAAAAAAAAGAAAAGGATTTTAAAAATAGGAAAATAAATCACTATTTATTATTTAAACTATCCTACAAAGGCGTTATAAGCTGCTTCATCAATCAAATTGCCTTTTTCAGCGTCCCAATTTGATGGTTCAATTTTGAAAAGCCAGGCTGCAAAAGCATCTTCATTAATTTTTTCTGGTTCATCCATCAAATCAGAATTAATTTCTGTCACTGAACCGCTTATGGGCGAATAGATATCGCCTACTGCTTTACTTGATTCGACAGTACAATCAATAGGATCACTTGTAGGCTCATCCCCTGCCATTTTTACTTGTTCAAGATCCGCTCCTTCAAGACCTTCTACGTCAACAAAACTAATTTCTCCAAGCTGCTCAGCGGCGTAAGGTGTAATCCCAACCATTTTTGTTCCATCATCAAACCATTGATGTGTTTTAGTAAACCATTTAGTCATTCTTTTCGAACTCCATTTTAGTTAATTTATGAATTATAATAATATTGAATTAAATAATATGATTTAATTTAATTAAGATAATAATTTAAAATTTTATTATTCCGTTCTCAATTTGGATAATTATAAAAATATGAGTTCTAGCCTTAAGGATAAGTTAAACTATTATAGTGAATTTAAGGAATGGTATTGTCATATTAGAGAAGAGTTTAACTTTGATTATCAAAATGATTTGGAAGCACGTGATCTTTTATCAAGGATTTTAAAAAAAAAGACTCAACAATGGAGATTAGAGAACATTTTAAAATCCTTTAGGAGTCGGATCCTATTAAAGCCAGTAATTTTAATCTATGGGTGCGGACCATCATTAGAAAATACAGTGAATAAGATACTCGAAAAAAAAGGAAGTAGGTTCTTTGATGAATTTATTAATTTAACAGCCGACGGAGCATCAGTGTTGTTAAAAGAAAAAAATATCCAAATTGATGGGATCTTTACAGATTTAGATGGTATTACTAAAAATGAATTTAATTATTCAAGATTTAATATTATTCATGCTCACGGTGACAATATTAAAAAACTAATACAATTCCAAAATGAAATCATTAATTTTCAAAATGTCATAGGAACAACTCAAGTAGAACCAATAAACAATGTAATAAATCCAGGTGGATTTACCGATGGAGATAGAATTATCTTTTTCTTACGTAGTTTGATAAAACCATCTCAGAAATTATTTCTGATTGGAATGGATTTCAAAAATATCGTAGGGAGATATTCCAAATTGGATATTGAACATAATCAGGAAGGGAGTCAAATTAAGAAAAAAAAACTCCAATTTGCTGTGAAATTAATAAGCTGGGCAAAAAGCAAACTGAAAAATGATTGTTTTTTTGTTAACTCTGAGATTATAAATAACCAGTTTAATTATATCTCAATTGATAATTTTGTTAAAATCTTAAAATCCTGATCGTTCAAATCTTATAATCAAGAATCCCTTTTGAAGCAATAATATAAAGAACTTTTTTTTCTGGATGATTTAATGAATTCACTAATTGAACATAATTCTTTTCTTTATTTTCTTTATTTTCTTTACTCAGGTAAACAAATTCTGAAAAGAAATGATTTAAAAATTGATATCCTAAAGGGATCTCTTGAATAACATCTTTTTTTGAGAAGTTTGAAACAACTTGAGAAGTTAGAATAGTAATAAGGTTATGCTTATTAGTAATTTCATTGATAATTTCTAGAATTCGTATAAAACGATCTCTAGCTATTTGAAATGCCAGGTTTTTATTACCTAAATCAGATCCAAAGTGATTATTAATTGTATCGATAATTAAAATCCCTCCTGTACCTTTAACTATGTTTCTTTCAAAATCCTTTAAAGCCAGAAGAAGAGCTGAATTACTCATAATTTTAGAAATCAATATTTTTTTAAGTACGCGGTTAATTTCAAATTTAGTAGGAGCTAATAATTCTTCGATCCTCTCTGGGCGAAAGGTATTTTCTGTATCAAAATAGTAAATAAAACTATCATTTTTTAGACCGAAAATTTCCTGGAAATGCTTATAAGCTTGAACACATAATTGGTGACATAATTGAGTTTTTCCTGTTTTATTAGGACCAAAAATAACGTATTTCTTTCCCGAATAAAAACCTCCTTCTAATACTTCATCAAAGTTTCTTTGACCAAGTGGTAAGATTATTTGATTGTTTTTAGAATCTTTAGAGAGTGATTCGATTTCACTTAGACCTATTATTTGGGACTTTTTAATTTCTAATATCTCATGGATATTCATTTATAGGTGATAATAAGGTTTATTGATTTAAATATAGTAAGTTAATCACTATATAAAGATAACTTAAAATATTTAGTATGAAAACCGAAAAATTAATTTAAAAATAAACATAAAATTTATATCATACTACTGAACTTTTTAGATTCACTTAGGAAAAATCGGTTTAAAAACCTATACATATCGAACATAGAGATATTCTTAATACTTATGAGGTGCATGTCTTATCGCTAAGAAAAAAAAAGAAACTTGTCCTTATTGTGGTAAAAGTTTTGCATATTTATCCCGTCACAAATGCAAAATCAAAGAACGGGTAGAAGGCTCACCTGATGAAAAATCTGAAGTTGAGAGAAGAATAGAAAGAATTGAAGAAAAAAAGAAGACTTTTAATCGCACATTACATAAAGATGAAAAACAAATTTTAAATATTATAATTCGAGAAAAGGATATTTATTTTAATGAGCTTATAAAACTTTATAATAAAAAACCAAACGATCTAGAAGAGATTTTAGAGGTATTAGCCATGCAATCGAAAATTAAAATTAGAAGGGAGTTAATAGATGCATCTTGGACAAAACACATCACCCCCATTGAAGAAATCGAAGTAAATGTCAAAGAAGTTAAGATAAATAAAAATCAAAAAGATTACATATGGAATATGTTTTCAAGACAACCATGTTTTATCTGTCCTTTTCGAAGTAAGTGTAATGATACTAACATGGACCAATTTAACCCATTTCAATGTCCATGGTTAACTGAATGGGTTGAAATTCATTTATCTGGAGAAGATTATACCATCAATTTTGATGAGATAGAAGCACACTTACGGGATGTTTAATTATTTCTTCTGTAATCCGACCAGATAAATTTCATTACTGGTTTTTTTAGAGGATTGAGGTTTAAATGCTTTTAATATCCTAAAAACACTCTTAGCTTTTTCAAACATCTTTTTAAAATCAGCTCCTTGGAAAATTTTCATTACCAATGATCCCTTAAACTTTAAATGAGCTTCTGCTAATTCAAGGATCTTAAGACATAAATTAATTTGTCTTAAATGATCGGAAAAATTATTCCCAGTTTTATTAATTGAAGCATCAGACAAGATTAAATCTATTTTAGTTTGAAAATATGATTCCAGATGAGTATGAAATTCCGGTTTCGTAAAATCGTTTTGCAGAAATTGAACATTTTCAATCTTAGATACTTTTTTAATATCTACTCCCAAAATTACATAATGATCTCGATGGTAATATTGATCCTTATACTTGGTCAAGTTATCCTCTGCGAATTTTTTACTAACTTGGAGCCAAGAGCCCGGAGCACATCCTAAGTCTAAAATATAGAATGCTCTTTTAAATATTTCGAATTTTTTTTGAATCTCTAATAATTTATAGGCAGATCTTGCTCTGTATCTCTCTCTTTTAGCTTGCTGATAATGTGGATCTTTCTTATGAATTTTATGGTCGGCAGTCAAAGTACTTCATATTCTAATTATTTTTTAATTCTAATAGAGTTTCTTTTATCGTTTTTATATCCATATTTGTTTTAATTGATAAAAAATCAAAATGGGTTCTAGAAGCGTTATAGCCTTTTTTCCTAATAAAATCGATTAGGGTAGTTAATTTTGGTAAGTTTGAAATTTTAAAATTTTTGCTTAATTTGTGAATGTTGTAATATGAAATTGGATTATTAATTTCTTCCTTGATGAAATTTAGCAATTTTGAAATTCTATTTTTATTACTATATTGAAACTCATCATTTAAAACAATCATATCATTTACCAATTTTAAATCGTGAATATCACCTATCCAGAGAGGTCCGGCATAATCTAATTTTTTTGCTTCCTTACAAAGAGGACAGCTATAAGGTATTTCTAAAACATTTTCCTGTAAAATTGAACGATATCCACAATTGTTGCAGTGAACTATATATCCATAATTTTTAAAGAACTGAGAGATCTTGTTTCTATCTTTGAAGGTTAAACAAAACACCCTTACAAAATGTGAAGAATAAAATGTTAGTAAAGGAATTATCCCCATTTTATTCACATTTGCAATTCTCGATATGAAATGAACTAATATTCGAGCCCCAATTTCTTTACAATATTCTGTGTGGAGGGGTTTGGATAAATACTTTCGAATGCAACTTTTTGGCCTCACACCGAACAGAACTGCAGTATCAGTTGCTGTGATACATAATAAGCCATCTTTACTTTGTATAGCTTTAAATGCTGCATCTATATAAAGGTTGGGGGTACCAAAAGGATCTATCGAGATTATATTTGGTTTTTTCTGACTATTATTAGGACATGCAAAGAAATTTTGAGCAAATTCAGTAAATAAAAAATTTGCATCTTTATTTGATACTACAATATGAGAGGGGTGATTAGATATTTTATTTAAAAATAAATTTTTATTAATAAGATCTACCGCTTCTGGATTTATGTCATTAATATAAATTTTTTTAATATTTTTACATTCTTTTAACATTCGGATAGAACTTATTCCTGAAGCTGCCATAGAATCCATGATAACGAGAGAATTTTTATTGTAAATCTTATTATAAGAGCAAATTGCTAAATTAGAAATGTCTCTATTAATCTCCATCTTTTTATTATAAAAGACAGTCATGGATTTTGAGGGTATCGAATCCTCGTCAATCTTGTGTATATATAATTCAGTAGATCCTTCTTTAATTATACTTAAATCAGTATTCATTAATTCTTCTTTTTTGTTCATTCCTATATTATATTATCTTAAAATTAAATTAAATATTGTAATTTATTTGTGTTTATTCTAAAGTGAAAAAGAATGAAAAAGTATTTTTTAAAGATTTAAGAGAATTCAATTTAAGATAATCTCTAAAAACCATATTTAGTTAAATTGAAAGTAAATTCAACATTTTTGATTTCAGGATGTTTCGAGATTATCAATTTTCTTTGTTTTAATACTTCTGTTCGTTCGATTTTTATATCCAATGACACCCAGTATTCCATTACTTTTCCACCACTTTGTACCTCAATTATTTGGTTGTTAACCAATTTATTCACCTTCTCATTTACAATCAAGATATCAATATTATAAGTGTTATTTAGGAAAGAAAGGTTCGCTAAAATTTGATTTAAATTATAATTTAAGTTAAAATTTTCTTCCTTTTTGTCTTTATTCAACGCTAATCGATAAAGATCTGTTAAAGAATCAATTACAATTAGGTTATATTTCTCTTTCGTTAGCTTGATATTTCCTAAAATTAAAAATTCTAAATTATATACAATATTGAATAAATCTTCAAAACTCTTTGTCTGTATAAAAGTAATGTTTTTCAGTATATCGATTGGTCCTTTTGACATTTCTTTTATTTTTTCTGCTGGGAAATTAGGTTTAGAATATATGTAAATTATTTTACGATCATGTCTAATATTGTTGATAGCAGTTTGAAGAGAAAATGTAGTTTTTCCAACACCAAAATCACCCCAAATTGAAATTATCCCCTTAATTAAAGGGAAGTTACGTAAAAATTCACTTAAGTCTGAGGTGGGAAATAACATTTAATTAAAAATTATTAATTTTCTCTATTAGTAATAATTATAATTTGAGAAATATAATCTTGCATATTTAACGACAGTTAATCATAAATAATGACAAATCATCTTTACATCTACACTCAAGACCTAAATTTTTTCTATAGGTTGAATAAAGAACTTATTCGACTAAATGTTAATTTCGGAATTTTAACCGTTAGGAATAAAATTCCCTCCTTTGCTTCGATAATTCTCACTACTTCAGAAGAGATTCATAAATTTGAAAAAAATCATAAGAAGCTGCAAATTCTCCCTTATAAAAAGGATGAAAATTTCCAATATTATATTTTAAAAATACTAGCTGCGTATAAAATAGATTATAAGGAGAATTATTCAGTTTTAATATTCTCAATTGATCCTGGTACTAATCATATTGGAATTGCCGTTTTTCTGGATGACTTTTATCTACAATCTCACACAATCTATAAAAAGGAAATGTTAATAGAAGTAATTCAAAATTACATTCTTTGTTTTCAAAAAGGAAATTCAAATCCCATAACCTTAATACTTAAATTTGGTAGAGGGGTAATATCAATAACTACTGAATTATTAAAACTAGTATATGATACTTTTAAAAGCAGAAAATCTATGAAAGTGTATTTAGTTGATGAGTCAAGAACCTCCAAAATTAAAATTCATGATAAGAAAAAACAGGTAAGAACGAAACATGAAGCTTCTGCTCTAATTATTGCGATGCGAAAAGGTATTGAAGTTGATTCAAGTAATTATCTTCAGGTTATCAGAAAGAAGATATTCCAAAATTCCAAATATCATGAGAGAGGAGAAGATGATTTAGCAGAAGTTCAAGAAAAAAAATTAAATTTACGAAAAATTATAGAAAGAATATTAAACAATGATATTTCACTTAGTAAGTCTTCCGAATTAATCAAAAGTTTGAAAATTAAGCCAAAATAATATAATAAGAGAAATCCTATTAAAAGAAGCCAATTTTAATTTTTTAGTGTATACCATTTCGAGTGGGAATACAAAGAATAAATAATAAATATCTTTAAAAGTATGAAGATTCATCGGTTAAGGAGTATTGATATATTTCGTGGAGCTTGTATGGCATGGATGATTTTAAATCATTTAATTGATTGGTGGTTAAAAACTGAGTACAACTGGGTATATGCAATTGCTATAATGATAATTGATCCAATTGGAGCTTCAGGATTTCTGTTTATTTCTGGGGTTAGTATTGCAATATCCTATAGACGTAGATTAGATAAAGTAAAAGAATCAGAAGAAAATAGTTACCGAATGGTGAGAAATTCATATCTTTTTCGAGCATTGTTTATTTTCATAATCGCTATATTGTATAATATACCCATTGCGATTGCATTAAAAGATCCTTCTATGATTTGGGCATGGTTTGTGTTATTAACGGCGGCAGTTTCACTTTTTTTAGCATGGCCACTGTTAAAGATACATAAGCTCTTCAGGATTTTAATAGCATTAACAATTTTAGTTATTCATTTTATTATCATTTCATGGTTATTACCTTTTCAAGGAGAATCTAATATTTTTGGTTTATTATTCCAT
This sequence comes from Promethearchaeota archaeon, assembly GCA_019894875.1. The sequence continues at coordinate 30,917 of JAGXNR010000003.1, forward strand.
ATTCTATATAATGAGATCTATCAGGATCCAATTCTAATATTTTTCCCATTTTTTATAATAGGAACAGTTATTGGGGATTTGATATATGAGACCATCTATAATAATAAGGAAGATCACCAAAATTCAAGGTTTAAAAAAAGGTTGTTAATTCCTACGATTCTTAGTGGATTTTTGATGATAACTTCTGGTGTTTTTATCAATTTTCCTCATTTTCTGATGAGAGAAAGTTTATCTTGGGTAATATATTCAATGGGGATTGATTTAGTTTTTCTTTCTATCCTCTTAGGGATTGAAAAATTTAATATTTTCAGAACAAAAAAGAGCTATAAATTCCTATTCTATTATTCCTACTATTCTCTCACAATATACTTAGCTCATAATTTATTATATTTTCTGTTCTTAAACCAATTAGATTTAGTTAGTATATGGTTTTTTACTGCTTTATCATTCGTTTCTATTGGATTTATATTGAGGGGAATTTATAAGAAATTTGGGGATAAAGCATCTTTGAAATTACAAGTAGGGAGATTAAGTGAAAGACTAACACGAAATATTGAGGTAAGAATAAATAAGAAAAAACCTAAACCATAACTCATGAAAGAGAGAATTGATATATTATTAGTAGAAAGAAGACTTGTAGAAAGCCGTACAAAAGCACAATGGCTAATAAGGAAAGGATATGTAATTGTTAATGGAATAAAAATAATAAAGCCTGGTAAAAAAGTTGACAATTCCTATGATATTCAGTTAAAAAGAAAGTTTCCTTATGTGGGCCGTGGGGGATTGAAATTAGAAGCAGCTTTAGATGAATTTTCGATTTGTGTTGAGGATAGAGTTTGTGCCGACATTGGTGCATCGATTGGTGGGTTTACAGATTGCTTGTTACAACATGGGGCTAAAAAGATTTACTCGATAGATATAGCTTCTGACCGATTACATCCCTCTTTAAAGTGTGAGAAGATGAAAGATAAAGTTATTCCATTTCTAGGAGTGGATGCTCGTAAAATAATTCATATCGATGAAAAAATTGATATCTGTAGTATTGATGTTACCTTTAGTTCATTGAAATCTATCCTTCCTAATACTAAGAGTTTTTTAAAAAAGGATGGGGACATTTTAGCCTTAGTAAAACCTTTCTTTGAGAGTGATATAAGAAGAAGAGATAAACTCAGAATTGGGGAAGACTCCTTGTTTTATAATAAGATTCTTATGGATTTGAGTGAATGGTGCAGTGAGAATCAATTTAATCTCACTGGGATAATAAAGTCACCTTTATTCGATATTGAAACCTCTACTGAATTTTTTATACATTTGCGTATTGATGGACAGACTAGTAATTTTAATATCGCAGAGAGTATAAAAAGGTTATTAAACTAAGCATCTAAATAAATAATAGATTATATGAAATCTGAGATTTTAGCTTCTTGGATAATTCTTGAATATCTTTCCCCATTCTGTTTTCATAAAACTCTTAATTCTACGTTTTCCTATAGTTGGATACCAAATCATATCATGATAGACTGATGAGGCTAAAATTGGGGCTCTGAAAAAGATCTCATTTTTGAAAAGTGGATTGATGAAACTAAGTGGTCCTTTTCTTACCATTTGGTCACCCCATATTACTAGACTTCGTTTGACTTTAAAATTCCAGTTAATGTCCAAGACATCCTCTCCTATAATTTCTATTTGGTCAAAATCTCCACATCCTAATCCTTCATCATGAGCCAACTTGATTGCAGGTAGTTTAAACGGATCAAAACCTAGCATGTGAGCAACAACAGTATCGACAGCAACCTGGTCATATCCTGCGAGGATATAATTCTTAATACGGGGTAACATTGTTCTAGGTCCAGCTCCATCACCACATACAGTTCCATCCACAACCGCTAATATTTGAGGATGGATTTGTTTTTGGATAATTAATAGATCTACTAAAACTTCTGACATATACTGATGTGAGAAATGTCTTCTTTTTGTAAGCAGTCCCCCAAAAGCGTTTTTCATTGCGCATGTAATTCCCCCATGTTTCATTTCCTCTGAAGACATTTTTAATGAACCCCCTATCGCACCGGTGTGCCCATGAGTTTTCATCGTGGGAAGGTGAATTATTGGTTTTCCAACATAAAATTCGGGAATTTTAAATCCATCAGGGAATACTTTAGAATCTAAGGCATGAAGATTTTTATTTTTCAGATTTATAAACTTGGGTCTTAAGGATTCGTATGAAACAAATGGGATGCGGGTTAATGGTAGAAACCATGCACCATATTTTTTTATTACAGGACTCCATTTATTTCCTTTCAGCCCTTTCTCTATATTAGTAACTACTGTTCTATTCTCAGCAGTAAATATTTTTTTTGGGTCATATCCATCATTAGTTAATACTCGAAGTACACCTTCAACTTGCCATGGGGGACTAGAACACGCAGGGAAAAATTTTGACCAACTTAAGTTTAATTTCAAAATTATTTTATGGTATTTCTCGAAGAAGGTTTGATAGTTAGCAAGATGCATTAATTTCTGGTAATCGTCAAGAATAGTTTTAGGGGATGTTTTAACTACAAAAATTTGAGAGTTAGAGGTCATAATACGGGTGTTGCTTAACAGATTTAATTAATAATCGAATTCTTTAAATGAATTATATCTAAAATTATAAAATCTAATGATAGAAAATTTATTTATATATTGAAAAAAATAAAAAATTTAATTTTAAGTACTAGCCTAATCTGATATAAATTTCATTCCTTCATATGATTTGGTTTCATCTTTAAAAGGAAGACAAACCATATAATGATCCCCACCTAGATGTATCTTCCTTGGATGCTCGATTCCGCAACCGATGTGTGAGCCCTTCTCTGGGCATCTGGGGTTAAAAGCACAACCCTCAGGAGGATTAATAGGGCTAGGAACATCTCCTTCTAATATAGTACGATTAGATTTTGAGCTAGGATCGAATGTAGGTCTTGCAGACAATAAAGCTTTCGTATATGGGTGTGTAGGATGATAGAATACTTCCTCAACAGTTCCAATTTCTACAAACTTTCCCAAATACATTACAGCAATTCTATCAGCTATATGTTGTACAACACTAAGATCGTGGGTTATAAATAAATATGATAAATTAAATTTGTTTTGTAAGTCTTTTAGTAAGTTTAAAATTTGAGCTTGAACTGATACATCCAAAGCAGATGTGGGTTCGTCCAAAATTATTACTTCAGGCTTACTTGCTAATGCCCGAGCGATCACGATCCTTTGTTTTTGACCTCCTGAAAATTCATGGGGATAGCGATCTAAATGTTCAGGTTTCATCGACACAGTTTCTAAAAGAGTTAAAACTCTTTTTCTTATTTTTCTGCTTCTAGTCAAACTTTCCAAAATTCTAAGTGGTTCACCTATAATATTAACAATTCTCCATCGCGGATTTAAGGAGGCATCAGGATCTTGGAATACCATTTGTACTTTTTTTCGCAAAAACTTATCTACAAGAAAATCCTTTTCAAGTTGTCGAAATTTATTTTTTATTTGTAGGTATCTTCTTTTAATAAATTTAGGAGAATGAGATATAACTTTTTCAATTTTTATAGCGTTTTTTTTATAAACACTTGGTATTGCGTACAGTACTAGCGTTTTATATTTTTTTAAAAACCTTTCCGTCATTCCTTGAATTCTATTTAAATCAATCCTTCGATCTCCGTAAAATATCTTCCCTTCGGTGTTTCTTACAAGATTTAAAATGGTGTTTCCAATTGTAGTTTTACCACAACCACTCTCACCTACCAATCCCAATGTTTCATTCTTATTAAGCTTAAAAGTAACACCATCAACAGCTTTAACCTCTCCAATTTTACGTTTAAAAAGTCCTCCTAAAATTGGATAATATGTTTTAAGTTCTTCCACAGTAATGATTGGTTCTTGTTTTCCCTTTATTCCAGTTGATTTTTCCAAGTCTGCTTTTTTTGTATTTAATTCTGGAGTTGTCATTTTATTTACCTATATATTTTATTTTATTAATTATATTTTATATGAAGCCTCATCTTCTCCATCAATCCATACAAACTTAGGTGAATCTTTATATTTAGGATCAAACAAATGGCAGGCTACGGAATATCTATGAGCAATTTCGGTCAAAGGTGGTTTTACTTTATCGCATATTTCTAACCTATGATCACATCGAGGATGAAATCTACATCCTGATGGTGGAAAAATGAGATTGGGAACCATCCCTCGAATAGTTTGTAATTTTTGGTTTTTCTTTTCTATACTTGGGATCGCTCCGATTAAACCTTGAGTATAGGGATGGCGTGGATTTTTAAATAAATCTTCTGCTGTTGCATATTCAACGATGTTCCCGCTATACATAACAGCAATCCTGTCGCATAATTCTGCAATTATTCCTAAATCGTGTGTAATTATAAGAATTGAAGTATTAAATTTCTTCTTTAAACCTTTCATTAAATCAAGAATCTGAGCTTGAATTGTTACATCTAAGGCAGTGGTAGGTTCATCGGCTATTAAAAGTGCGGGATTACATGAAAGCCCCATCGCAATCATAACACGTTGTCTCATACCACCACTTAACTCATGAGGGTATCTCTTTAAGATTCCTCCAGCATCTGCGATTCCCACTTCTTCTATAATTTTTTCTGACCAATCTAAAGCAACATCCTTTATGACAGGAATATGGGTAGTCTGTTCTTTGAGATCTTTTAATTGAAGTTCGATTTGATTCTTTTCTTCTTCTGATAGGGTGTTTTTATCATCTACTAGTTTTTGCTTTAAACTCTTTCTCTCTTCCCTCTTATCATTCCTCTCTAGTAAACGTCTATCAACTTCTTGTTTCATTTCTGTTTTCTGGTGTAAGTAAAATACTTCTGAAATCTGTTTACCCACCATAAAAACTGGATTAAGAGAATTTAAAGGATCTTGAAAAATCATTGTGATATTTTTACCTCGACGCTCCCTCATATCAGATTCTTTTAATCGTAAGAGATCATTCCCCTTAAATAGTACACTTCCATCGATGATTTTTCCTGGTGCTCTTACAAGTTGTAAAATGGAAAGAGCTGTGACAGATTTTCCACAACCAGTTTCGCCAACTAGTCCAAGAACTTCATCCTGATAAATATCAAAGGAAACGCCATCAACGGCTTTAACAATACCCTCTTCAGTATAAAAATAAGTTTTTAAATTTTTAACCTGGAGTAAAATTTCATCAGATTGAAGTTGAGTTTTAGTATTAATTTCAGTAATATCTTTTTCTATAGTATTCATCTTCCCTTTTTATCAATCGTTTATTTTGTTAAGAAAAAAAATGCTTAAAGAAATTATAAGTTTTTCAATTTTGGATCCAACGCATCTCGTAATCCATCGCCAACTAACATAAATCCTAAAACGGTGAAAAGTATCATAAATCCCGGCCACAAACTAGCCCATGGTGCGCCATATGGGTTAGCTCGCGCCTTATTAATATCGCCTCCCCACTCAGGAATAATAGATGAATGTACACCTAAAAAGGAAAGCCCTGCTAAACCTAAAATATAAGAACCAATGTCAAATGTGAAAAATACAATAATTGGCTGTATAACATTTGGTAGAATGTGTCTAAACATAATTCTCCAATTTCCAGCACCAGCTACTCTTGCTGCTTGAATATAAGGTAGTTCTCGGGCTTGAAGTACATTCCCTCTGATAAGTCGAGCATAAACAGGAATTCCCAAAAATCCCCAAACCATCAAAATAATCTGAATGCTTCGACCATAAATTGCAATAAGAACTAATGAGAGAACTAAGGATGGAAAAGCAAGAAAAATATCACATATTCTCATTATTATGGAGTCAACCCACCCTCCATAATAGGCAGAAATTACACCTAATACAACACCACCAGTTACACTTATAGTAATTGAAGGTATAGCAATTGTTAGAGAAGTTCGTGCCCCCCATATTATTCTTGATAAAACATCGCCTCCTATCCAGGTTTGTCCTAAAGGATGTTCGGGAGACGGGGGATTCCATGAACCTGCGTGAATATCCAATGTCTCTATATACGATTGTGGGGAGAGCCAGGGCGCAAAAACGGCTAAAGTTGCAACAAAGAAAACAATACAAAAACCTAAGATGGTTAGTGGATTTTTCAATCTCCGCACAAATGATCTTCTGCTAACAGATTTTTCATATTCAAGCTCACGAATAGTTAATTCTTCTATTCTAGAGCCTGGGAGGAAAAGAAATTTAAGATTCTTAAAGAACCATGAAACTATTTTTTTGGGGATAGTTTCTTTGATTTCTTCCAACTCTTCTTTTCCTACTACCAAATAAGGTTCTTCCATTTTTTTTTCACTTCTTTATTTGTTTTAGATTGTTAAATTTTATTAATTATGCATATCTTATTCTCGGATCTAATATAGCATACAGAACATCTGTTAGTAAATTTGCTGAAATAAATATTATAGTTATCATAAATACAATTGCGTTTAACATCCAGTAATCATATAGGAGTATAGAATCAATGAATAAGCTTCCCATTCCTGGAAGGTCGAACGTTGATTCTGTTAGAACTGCACCACCTAGCAAGCCCGCAATACTCAGTCCTATAACAGTAACAGTAGGAATGAGAGCATTTCGTAAAGCATGAGAATGTATTACTACTTTCTCTTTCTGCCCTTTTGCTCTTGCTGTCCTAACAAAATCCTGCTCCATAACTTCTAGCATGCTTGAACGAGTCTGTCTTGTAATGCCTGCAAGCATTATGAATGACAAACAAAATACTGGTAAAAAGATGTGCCATAAATAATCCCCAATCATGTACCATCGACCTGACAATAACGAATCAATTAAAATAAAACCTGTAATAAATGGAGGGTTTGGATAAGCTGGTGTTTTATATCCAGTTGGCTCGAATATTACTACACCCCAAGCCTCTTTTGGTACATAACCTAGAAAGTATTGGAGCAGCATTCCAAGAAAAAATACGGGAATAGACACCCCTACTAAGGCAATACCTCTCACTATTGTGTCGGTGCTTCGATTTCTATGAGTTGCTGAAATTATTCCGGCCTTAGTTCCCAAATAAGACGCAATTACTATTGAAAATATTGTAAGATCTATAGTAATAGGCATAGCACTCATAAGAAGATCCCAAACAGCCATACCCTCAACAATAGAGACAGATATTCCCCAATCCCCTGTGAACAATTCACCTATATATCGAAAATATTGTAATATTATTGGATCACAAAGCCCAAGGTTGCATTTCATCAGTTGACGCATCCCTTCTGAAGGATTATGCTCTCCCATAACCCCTAACATAGCAGAAACAGGATCCCCCGGCATCATTCTGGTAAGGATAAATGTTAAGGTCAATACCCCAAATAATACAGGGATCATCACAATGGTTCTTCTAATGATATATTTTATTAGGCTCATAGATTTTTAAACCTCCAAGAATTTACATATTTTACCTCTAATAATTTTTCTTCTTGTTATATTATAATTTTATTATTCTAATGTTCTTAATTCCTTACGTTTCTCAGTAATAGAAGAAGCCAAAATTACGGCAAAAAGATTGATACATAATAATGATAATATTGTTAAATACCCTTCAATTTGAATAAAATAGATATAAAACACGGTTGGATCAAACCCATAAAGAATCCAATACCAAAACCAAGACATAATCATTATAGCGGGAATATACCAAATGCTATTTCTAATTGCGTATTCATAAAATGATTCCCTTGATGCTATAAAAAACATAATACCAAAAAGAATAATAAATGACCAGAAAGTATTTGGATTAAAAAGTATCTGGTTCAATAAAAGTAACCGATCTCCTATATCTAGTTGTCCATATAAATCTCTTATAAAATTTAAGCATATAAATCCAAAAAACAAAAAGTAAATCAAGAAAAGTCCTAGTATAAAATTACCTTGTCTCGCAATTTTTATTCTCGAAAATTTCATCTGGTATGATGATTTATAATTTTTTTTTTTGATTAATATACAAAATTTATAATTATTTAGATTTCATCATTTATTAAATATTCTATCATTATTATGAACCATTAAGTTATTGAGAAATTGTTTTCCCATAGACTACAGGTTAATAATAAAAGTTCTTCTGATAACTAAAGAGTGTATACAGGTTAATAATAAAAGTTCTTCTGATAACTAAAGAGTGTATACAGGTTAATAATAAAAGTTCTTCTGATAACTAAAGAGTATACAAGTAATAAAAAGAAATTAAAAATTGAAAAAAAAAAAAATTAATTTTTTAAATATACTTTTTCTAGGAAATTATATTTATTCGTACCAATTAGCCCAGTTGAAGTCCCCAATAAGGTTATATTGAACGCCTTTTAACGTATCTTTATGAACTTGTTGCGTAAAGTAAGTATAGGAAGTTATGTGTGCTAGGGATGCGGGATTTTCATATCTTATATCATAGATGAGACTTTGAACTTTTTGCCATTTAAGCAGTGATGTTGCATAATCTGTTTCTTCAGCAGCATCTTTCATAGAATCTGTTAAACCACCAGTAGAGGTATCGTTAATTCGAGAGAAGCATGAGCCAGAAGCTAAGTTGAATAATGGATCTATCATGTTATATGGGTTCAAGTAATCAGGACCCCAGCCGACAAATCCTCCATCCATTTCCCATGGGGTAAGTTCACCTACATCTAAGTAATCATCCCACTCTCTTATGGTTTCCACGACGTTTATTCCTATCAAATCCCAGTTGTTTTTTACTAATACAGTTAGATCTGTGGATAGACCACCACCAGAATGCTCATTAATTCTCATTTCTCTTATACTTAGAGCTTTCCAGGCAGCATCATTAGTACCATCATCTAATACATTAGTCAAACCAGTTGTTTCTGTTGGAAATATGCCCATTATCAGGTCTCTTGCTTTCGCAATTTGAGCAGCGTAAGAAGATTCGTTGAAAGCATGCCAAATTGATGCATTATGACCAGGGAAAGCACGGGGTACGGCGGGAACGCCCACAAAGGCCATCCCGTTTTGAATTTCCTCAATGAGATATGTATAGTTAATCGCGTAAGCTAAAGCTCTCCTAAATGTGGGGCTATTTCTCTGGAATTGATAATCACCAGTTGGATTATCTGCGTAAGTAAGGTTACCATCATAGTCGTTTGGACCACAATAGATCTCGAAGTAATAATAACTCAACCCTTCACCAAGGTCCTCAACGTGCATGTCTGAAGCTGCTTTGAATTGGTCAATATATGTTTTTAAAACACCTGTGATGTAATCAAATTGACCTGCTAACCCAGCATTCATTCTGGCTGTATCATCGTCAATAAATTTCATTACAAAAGTCTCAAAATACGGCTTAGGTCCCCACCAGTTATCATTTCTTGTATATCTTATTTCATATCTTGGAGTATGTGTATCCATTACCCAAGGTCCAGTGCCAATTAACATCTCATCTAACTGTACTATTTCATAAAACTTATGAGCTGTTGGTGAAATGATATTAGTTGAGATAAAGCATAATAGATCTATTAATACACCAAATTTGCCATTTAGGTGAATGGTAAAGTTATATGCTCCGTCACTTTCGAAACTATCGAAAAGGTAGTCACCATTAGGTAAGTAGTATAAAGAGGATGAGAAACCTGTCTTTGATGTATCATTGAAAGGAACCGTGCCCGTTTCATTACTGAACCACATTAATCTATCAAAATTCCATTTTACTGCGTCAGCATTCAAAGGTGTACCATCATGGAAAACAACACCTTGTCTTATATTAAAAGAAATACTTAAATCATCTGATGCCCAAACCCAAGATTCTGCTAGTCGGGGTGTTGGTTCATAATTTGGATGTTTTGATAGATCATAATAGACTAAACCTTCAGTAACTTCCTGTAGGTGCCAAATTGAAACCCGATCCCACGCATCAACAGGGTCATTTTTGGCTAAACCAGGATATGATGCTGCTAAAGTAGCTGTTTTCTCTGTTGGCGGACCAGTAACAAATCCGCCTGTTATAAGAAGGATCACATTACCGATTCCAGAGGCAGCAAGTACAACTGCTAAAATTATTATTGCTAAATTTTTCTTTTCCATTTCCATATTAAATTCACTTTATTTTTTTTATTGTTGTTTTTAGATTTGTTGTTAGATATGTTGTTAATTTGGTACGCTTATAAGCTTTTTCCTTTTTTTCAAGTTATACTTTGAAATCCTAAAAGGTAGTTTAACCTCTTTTTCTCTTTGATATATGACTCTTATAGATAAGCTAAGCTTATTTCTTAAAATGCAAAAAAAGTAAATGAGATTTCGAAGTTTACTAATATATAAATATTCGTAATTTTATCATAGTTAACTAACTTTTCAAAAGCGGGAAATAAATGGGAAATATTATAACAATGTTTTTACACGAAACTATCAAAATAGAAGGATAAGAAGAGGATTCCCATAAGTAATAGGCCTGCGATGATTATCCCTTTATCTAAAAATGCTCTCTCTGTATTCCGCGCGATTTCGGGTTTAGATGAAGTCAAATATATGTACCTCATTAGTATATACAAAGAAATAGGTATTGTGAGTATTGATAAATATTCAAATATGGTAGGAACTTCTGGTTCGACCAATCTAAATCGATTTATGAGATATAAAGAATACGTCATAAAAAGCGAACCAGCTATTATAACATGAAATTGGTCAAGTAATTTTAGTGAATATTGATCATAGACCTTTTTATGTTCAACAGCTACATCTTTTCCTAGGAATTTTAAATCTCCTTTCCTTTTGGCAATACTTAAAAAAACCGCAACCTCAAATATTGCCAAAAATAACCAAGCAGAAACATATTCACCAATAATTATACAGCCTGCTAATGCTCTCCATAGATATCCCGTAGATAAAGTTATTATATCAATGAATGCATAATTTTTAAAAAGATGATTATAAAGTTGACCTGTTAAAATAAGTAATATTATCATACTTGTAAACCATAAATTTGGGATAACGAAAATCAGGCAAAAAACAATTAAAAAGGTCAATAAGATTAAAATAAATATTGCGAATTGAATTGAAAGAGCTCCTGATGCGAGAGGTTTCTTTTTCAATTTTTCTGTATGTGATTTATCTTTTTCAATATCTTTAATATCATTGATAATATAATTAAACGAGGAAACACAGCACAATAATATAAAACCAATCAAAAGATTGAAGTAAAGTTTTGTAGTAAATATATTTTGGCTAAAGAAAATTCCTACAAAAATCATCATGTTTTTATAATATTGGCGAATACGTAAAAGATGGGATACATCCTTAATTTTCTTTAACATGATTAAAACCTTAAACAACCCATTTGTATTAAATTTTATTACGTTGATATAATTTTATCTGGTTTGAATTTCTTTAATATCTTATATCCTAATCGACTTGAAAAGCTTGTTGCAGATTTTATTTGAATCAGCGCGCTATTATATTCAAAACTAATTAATTCGACTTTATCATAAGGAATAACAATGTTTTTTCCAAAAATATTTTTAACAGAGAGAGAATTAGAATGTTTCTGTTCTTCATTTTTAGATTTCTTAGGATCCTCTATTTTCACGTCTAGGTTTTGAATATAACCATGTTCCGCATTGTTTACAGGCTTTTTTAAGTATATACTTATAAATATATGATTAGTTTTTAACCAATTTATCACTTTTACTTCAGATTTTCTAAAATGTTGACTTTTACTTATCGACAGATAAACACTTCGGGGTCTAATAATTAATTCTTTAAGAGAATATTTTAATGGTTTCTTATCAGGATTTGTAATATCTGAAAACACCAATTCATAATCTTTTAAATTATTCGCTTTTGAAACATTTACGCACATTAACACTTTTAATTTGGCCTTATGCTTGAAGAAAATTACATTATCTTTAAGATTTAAAAGTATTGCTACTGAATTGGGTAGCTTCGTTTTTGGGATAGATTTACGAATTTCCTGGTTATTATTATCCATAAAAATATAATTTCCATCGTTTTTCTTATCATTGAAAATAATATTTTTTAAAATTAAGGGAGAATTTTTTTCTAAGTAATATTTTTCATTCAAATTAATTTGAACTCGGGTATATAGAGATGTGCTCAGATATTCTGTTTTATTGGTTTTTAAATTGGTTATAATGAATTGATCACTATCACTGATATCATCGAGGAATTGAATATCCACTATATTCCCAAATATCTTATCATCGTTTATTTTGTTAGTAAAAAGGAAATCTTTATTAAGCTCATACTTATATAATTCCTTTCTTCTTAGATCATTTAATAATGATGGGACATCGTTTATTTTAAAAAACTCTTTAAACTTTTCATTTGCTATATTTTTAAATGCTTGACGTGAATTTTCAAAAAGTTTTGCATACTTCTTTTGTTTAGATTTCTTTAAACAAATGAAAGATAATAAAGCCTCTTTACCTGGTTTTAATTCATTATTTAGAATTGCTGCTATTCGAATGTAACTTGGGGGATGAGAATTTAAGAAATTTCCTAATAGAGAAGCTTTTGATGGTTTTATCATGGAATTATTCAAGTAAGATGCAGTATTCATATAATCTAAAAGCTGGTTATCTTTTGATATTTTTTCTTCACATAATAGCATCGTGTTTAATCCGATCTCTCTTCCCGAAGCATAAAAGCTTTCCAAATTATACAATGCTTTAACAAGTTCATTTCCGTATCCTGATATCTTTGCTTTTAAATCTGCTTTACCTTCTAACATTCTAACAAATATAAAAAGTACCACGTATATAGATAGATTTAGAAAAATAAAAAGAAACAATGGGAGTTGTGGATTCCCAAAAGTGTAATCATAAAAAGTGGCGGGAATTCCAAATAACATTCTTATAAAAAGATCGCAAGTTGTAATTATTGTTAATATTAGCGTATGTTTTCCTTTTGTGTGAGCTAATTCATGAGCAACAATTCCCTTTAGTTCATCTTCAGGAATCTGATTTAGATCTTCTGCAATAATTGCAATTCTTTTATCAAAGAAAGATCCATATGCCATTGCATTTAAAATGGGGTATTTTCCAAAACCGACTTTAACATTCCCTTTAATACCGATTTTATTCTTTACGTTGGTGATCAATTCTGTTAATCTTGGATTTTCTATTTTTTTTATCCCTAACATTTTGTCTAGAATGATACCTGAAATAAAATAGATTAACCAATTTACCAAGATCAAGATAAAATATATATTTAAGAAAAAATCAAATAACGAAAAATTGTTAGATGTAAAGGGATTTGATGTTACAAGATTAAATGGGGTAAATTGATCTATAAATACAACGGAGAGCCATGCAATAATATATAAAAATAAAGTTAAATATTCAGGGCTTAGAAATCTCCATACAACTAAGTATTTTCTCCCAAATAATATAAATCCCATAATAAGAATAATCCAGAAAGAAAAAGCAAAACTAGTTTCAATAATACGGGGATTGTCTAGATAGAAGGAGAAAATCCCCGCAATAAAAATTACATTATAAGTCACCAATGAAATGATGAGAATTTTATTTAAAACGGGATAATCTTTTAGTTCAAAAATACCTATCCATAAATATATAGAAAACGCACCCATTAGAGATGTTAAAAAATCCTTAGAAAAAAAGAGGATGAGAAAAAAGAAAAACATTATTGCTACAATATCACTCAGCTCGCTTCTTTTTCCGTTTCGAGCCCATTGATAAAACTCTTCAATTGTTAACAAGTAGAATATGAGTGTTAGTATGAAAGTCCAATCTTGGAGTAGTTGAAGCCAAGAAAGATGCATTATTAAAATCGCTAGGAGATAAAATAATAATGCTGAACAAGAGATATAGATAAAAAATAAGGAGTATCTTATAGGTGATTTCATTGTTATTAGATCCTTTAACTTTTCTTCAATTCTAATTCTTTCATTTTATTAATTTGAGACCAGAAATATTTAATTGTGATATAATACCATCCGATAAGACCAGAAACACCAAGAATTAAAATAATTATTAAATTCACAGGAATTATAATTACACCCAAGTTAATTTCGGCAAAAGGAAAGGGGAAAATTACAAATTCAACTAGTAAAAAGAAGGTTATTCCTGCTATCAGAAGAATTATCATCAAAACTATTATTCCACGCACTCTAGGAAAATACTTTAGGAAAAAGGCGACAGGGATCATTAGAAAAATAAATACTATAAAAAATATACTAATATTTATAGTTCCTGCAGTAAATTGCGTAAAAAGTATTGATAGAATTGCAAAGATTCCACATATTGTTGATATTACAAAAAAATTCTTAAGCAATTCTGGTTCTGTCAATGGTCCTCTTGCTAATATTAATCTGGGTAGAGTTAAAGCGGCTCCTTTTTGATCTGAAGCTTTAATTCGATCATCCTCTAGTAATATTATATCATCTTTACCTTCCCTTATTTTATCGCTTTCAAGAAATCCACGTACAGAATAGATAACATAAAAGCTGTTAAAGATATGAATAAAAAGTGCACAAAATGCTGCTACTTCAAGCGAACCAAACAACATTATACATGCAATCATAGCACCCATACTTAGGGTTCCAGTATCACCCGGGAAAGTTTTAGCGGGATATCTATTATATAGGAAAAAGGGGATTAACACAGCGATAACTGGAATAGAAAATATTACACCTTGAGCGGAGTTCCATATAATTGCACAGATAAAAAGGAAACAAACCGCAATCAGAGTAGTTCCAGACCCTTCACCATTATAACCCTCTAACATGTTTACTGTATTTGCAAAAATAGCAATAAGTAATGGAATTAAAAATGGATAGATAAAATTCAATCTAGTTTTGTCAAGAATAGGAAATGTCGGTGAAGAAATATTGATAAAGCCAAAAAAATTTGCTATAAAAATCGCTGTTCCTGAAAATATTGATAAGATGATTTTATAACGGGATTTGAATTTGATACGATCATCAATAAATCCTATTATTGCTGCTAGTAGTACAGTTATAAGAAAAATAAGAATATCTTCAATAAAAACAGGAAAAAATAATATTAAAAATAAAGAAGAAACTACGAAACCAATAACAAAACTAACACCACCAGATTCAGCAATTTCAGGCCTAGAGTTTTTATGAATATCATATCCTACAAACTTCCTCTTTTTCATAAACTTGATTACAAAAGGTAGGATAAGATATGTCGTTCCAAAGCCTATTAAAAAGATGAGTAATAAATAAATTATTTCAATAAAACTCCAATTTAAATCTGATAATGGAATCATAATTCGAGAAGTTCGTAATATCTAATTATTTAATTAGCTTTAATTTGACATTTAAAGATGAAAAAAGAAATATTTGATTTATTAAATTCTTTTATTTTTACTGTTTAGAATTTTTACATCACATAGTATACTTTTAATACTTCAAACTTATTAAAAAAATTATAACTGATTTTAAGTATAATGGGATAAATAGCCCGGCACGGATTCGAACCGTGGTCACGGGGTTCAAGGCCCCAGATGCTTGGCCATTGGGCTCGATATATTATAGATATATCAACCTACACCACCGGGCTAAAAAAACATTAAATATTAAAAGGTTTAAGATCTTGATTTAAAAATTCTTGATTTAATAAATTTCTATTGTTTTGAAGGAATTCAATTTCTTTTTCCTCATTTCTAAATTCATCAGGGAGCATTTGTGGTATAGTGTCTATTATTGGATACCAACGATTACACTTTTGGCAGAATAGCAAACCTGTTTCTATTTCAGTTTCAGTTTTGATTTTGTTTAAAAAATATAATTCAGGCATTATATTATTAAGTTGGTTGGGATTAAGATTTTTAACAAACTCTTGGATCTTAGGTTTTAGCTGTGACTGAATTATTGAAAAACATTTACTGCTAAATTTATTATCTGTTCTATCAGAAAAATTATCTAATTCATCTATACTCAAAAGAATCAGAGAAAGGTAATTTTTAAGGTTAGTTTTTTCAATAATTATAGTATCTTTTATTAGTAGGTTACCATTTTCTTCACTAATTTCAATGAGATCCTCTTGTTTAATAAACTCTAAGTTTCTATTTTCTAAAACCTTGATAAAATTAGTAAAATCAATATTTTTTGTTTCAAAAGAAAATATATATAATTTTAAAGGGAAATTCTTATCAATTGGGCATGCTAAAATATCAAAAAGCCAAGGTTTCATAAATTTACACTCTTCACGCGATTCTATTAAAGGAGGTAGCTTCTTAATTGTTGCAAAAATTTATCAATGGTTCTATCAATTTTTTTCCTTCTTTTCTTGAAATCATCTGATAATTTCATATATGCCGCTCTGGAAGGGAGTCTCCCCCTTTTATATCTAGATTCTAAAAGATTCAAACTATCTTTAATACTAATTCTTTCTGCTTCTAGAACATCTAACCTTCTAATAATATTCTCAAATACTTCACCAGATTCATTTAATAATTTCTTAAAAGGGGTTATTTCTTGTTGAATTTCATCAACTTTAGTTGTATTTTTATTTAGAATATTTTTATAATTTTTCTTAGCTAACCTTTTTCTCTTTGCGTCTTCTTCAGCTTGTCTCATTTCTAGTATTAACGCATTTCGTTCTTCATATAAAGAACAAAACTCTCTGATTTCATTCACAGGGATAAATTCCCTCGTGAGCATAGGACTAGTTTCATTTTTCTTTCTTGTTTTGATTAAGAGTACATATATTGACGTAATTACGGCAATCACCAAGATAATAAGAATAGGTCTTAATAGCAAATCAAAAAAATCAATAGTAAAAGTGAATTGTATTATTTTACTCTGAAGGGGACATACATATTCGGAAGTATAGACCAACGTTATTCTCCCATGAGCCTTATTAATTGCCTCAGGAGATTCTGAAATATAATCTAGACTAAGGCAACCATCAATAATAACTGTAACGGACAGTTGTTTACCTAAATACTCATAAGATGTTGATAATAAATCGATATTAATAGATTCTTGTAACCAAT
The DNA here is from genome assembly GCA_019894875.1 of Promethearchaeota archaeon. The sequence continues at coordinate 47,924 of JAGXNR010000003.1, forward strand.
TTATCGAGAAGTAATTTTCAAAAGGTAAATAATATCTCACACTGAACTGAAACGATGAATTTGGTATCAATCTCACCCGATTTGTTATGAGGTTGATTCTTACCTTCTTAGTTACTCCTTCATCACCAATTGTGAGTCCTAATATCTCTCCAAGATCATCCGATATATAAATCTCTTTAGCAAATCGAGGTAAATTTAAGTAAATATTACTAATTCCGACAATACCTGTGTTTCTGATATTGAGTTCTTCTGTAACTCGAATAATTCCCCAAGGAGAAATATATATCTCACGTTTAATTTCTTCAAATTCCATTTGTACAAATTCATTTTGAAAATATGATATTGTGATAGTTTTAAACTCATTCAGATTTTCTAGAAATGGTGTTATGTAAGAACCCGTAACTGAATCTTTAATGTACGCAAAATCAAATTTAACAAAGAATAGTTCCGACTGTGCAAAGCCCCAATCTCCTTGTATATTTCCAGCACCTTCATCTACATGAAATGCTGCAACCATCTTTCTTTCTGCTTTATATGGTAAAGTTGGAAAAACAGATCCTCGAAAATTTATAAAATGTTGCACTTCAAATTCAGGGGAATAATCTATATGATACCATAAAAGATCAGTAAAATGTTGTGAAAATTTAATTGTTTTCGTTTGCTGAGGTAGGAGTGGGGAATCAAAATACACAACAATCACTTCATATTCACCCATTATCATGTAAGAACGCTCAGAAAGTAATGTATTATCATCAACTCCTTTTGCATCAAAGTAAATTAAAAGTTCTGATTCATTTAATGGAATTGTAATAAAGATTGAATTAATGGGATTCTCATTTAAATTTTTAAAAGATATAATATCTTCAAAGTTTACTGTGCCAAATCCAGTTATATTTGCAGTCCTTACGATATCAGTGATAATAATATTTTCTATTCCTTCCATACTAGCCGAATAACTTGGATTCTGTGTATCTCGATCTTTAGTGTATTTAAAACGTGAAAAATTTGGGAGGAAGGAGATAGTAATTAAGAATATTAGTAAAATTAGAAAAATTGACGAGCTTCTTACTTTTTTCAACATAATATTATAACATCTTCGTAAAATTATCTACAAAAAATGAATACCAATTATAAAAATTTATTATAATAATTTTTAAAATTTTTTGTGAAATTTTATATTTTTTTAGGTATTTATACAGATTATATTTCAAGAGAGATTTTTTTATTATGTCAACTAGCCGTTCACAGTCTAGACGCAAGAAAAGAAGAAGTGGAAGTGCTCCAATGCCTTTGGGAGGAGCAGGATTAATGAGGTTCTTTGAAGATAGTTCAATTGGTATTAAAGTTGGACCGATAAGTACGATTATTTTATCAGTAGCTTTGATATTGTTAGTGATCTTAGCACATGTACATGTTTTCGACTGGCTTTTTACACCAGGTGGAGGATAATCATTTCTTTTAATTTAATTATAATTTAAATTCTTGTTCATCTTAAATGAAAATATCTGAATTTCAGAAACTAATAAAAAACCTTTATATTGAACAGGATCAAAAAAGAGGCGTGATTAAAACATTCACTTGGTTAATAGAAGAAATTGGGGAATTAGCACATATTTTAAAGAATCAAGAAATTAATCAACATAAAACGTCGGAAGAAATAGCAGATATCATTGCTTGGACAACCTCTTTAGCAAATTTATTAAACATTGACCTTGAAGATGCTTTATTTAAGAAGTATCCGAATATGTGTATAAAATGTGAATCCAATCCATGCATTTGTGGGGAATTAAATTTGAATGTTAAAGGGAACGATGTTTTATAATTATAGAAAATCCTATAAACTGTAAAAATTTCTAAATTATAACCTAATTTTCATAAAAACACAATGATCCTTTTTAGTTTTTTAAGTGAATTATGAGTTTAATAAACAAGAAAATTTGGATAGATATAGAGCAACCGAAAACTGCTATAATGTTTCATTCCCTAATAAAGAGATTTGAAAATGAAGAATCAAACCTATTGATAACAGCTAGAGATTATGATGCAACCTATCAAATTTTAGATGATAAAAATATTATTTACAAGAAAATCGGGAAACATGGCGGTGAAAAAATAGAAGATAAGTTAGAGACCTATATTAATCGCTTGAAGGATCTTTTCCCAATTGTGAAGAAATTTTCACCAGAATATTTTATTACCTTTTTATCGCTAGAAGGTGCTCGAATCGCTTATGGGTTACAAATTCCTTCAATTGGGATTAATGATGAACCTCGGAATGAACCCGTGTGTAAATTGCTTCATCCATTTTTAGATAATATTATTACTCCCGAATGTATTCCTATAGAGTTGTATACACGACTCCATGCTGATCGTGAAAAAATAATTAGATATAACGGTCTAGATGAAATTGCCTGGCTCTCTGAATACACCTCCGATCCTGCTATTCTTGATAAATTTAACTTAACTAAAGGAAATTATCTTTTAATAAGAAGTGAGCCTACTCATGCTAGTTATTTTATTGATAAGCTGAAACCCGATGAAACTATGATAAGTGAATTCCTTCCAGGTATTTATAAAGAATTTCCAAATCACACTTATCTCCTCTTGGTTCGATCGGATAAACAAGAACAATTTCTTCTAAAAAAATTAAGAGAATTAAGAAAAGAAAAAAATATCTTAGTAACTCAATATCTACCGAATATTGTTGATTTATGTTTTTATAGTGCTTTAGTTATTAGTGGTGGAGGAACGATAGTAAGAGAATCAAGTCTAATGAGTGTTCCTAGCATCGAATTCTTCCCAGGTGATTCAGCACCTCAGGAGGTATTTTTAAAAAATAATGGATTTCCACTAGAGCATATTAGAGAAAATGAAAAAATAATTGAAAGAGCATCCAAAATTCTTAATAACGGTCTTACTTCAGGAAGATTCCAAGTTGAAACATTCAAAGAAAGAATAAGTAAATTTGAAAATCCAATAGAAATTTGCTTTGATGTTGTTAAAAAAAAATTAATTTAATTAAGACGATACTTTTGCTGTAGTACAAGTGAAAAAATCTCTGAATAAAAAGAAATATTATTGATTTATAAATTTAAAATAAAATTTTTCGAGTTTTTCCCCCACTGAGTCCCAAGAATATCTCTTTATAAATTCTCGAGCTTTTTCTAACATATCCTTTGTTCTTACCTCATCTTTCAATACATTCACAATTTTTTGAGCTAATTGCTGAGGTCTCCTTGGAGGTACAAATATAGCGTTATCTTGCAAAATTTCTTTATAAGCAATCATTGAAGAACAAATTACAGGTGTCCCACAAGCAATGGCTTCAATAGGAGTTAAACCAAATCCTTCAGAAGCAAATGAATAGGTAACAAAAACATCTCCCATTGAATAATAATGTGGCAACTTTTGGTCTTCCACATAACCAACAAAATGTATGTCTGTATATTTGATTTTCCAGTCTTCATATTTTTTTGCCATCTGAAAATCAGGTGTACCGCCAATAACTAAGTTAAGATCAGGAATTTCCTTCTTTGCTATATAATATGCTGCTATAATGTCATCTACTCCTTTATAAAAAGCTATCCTCCCGATGTATAATATCACAGGGCCATCTATTTTCATATTCTCTCTTAATTTCTCTGCTTCTTGTGGATAGGGCATAAATTTTTCATCAATACTAAGATAATGATTGTAAATCTTGTTTATATCAACCTTTGGTATGAAATATTTTATCTCTCTTTTAATAAATTCAGAATCTGTTGTAATAAGTGAAGCTTTGTGTACTGCTAACTTAATTAAATATTTTTCAAGGGGTATTTTAGTAAAGCTTGTTTCAAAAGGACCTAAATCATGAATAGTAGTGATGAATTTCTTCCGATTAGATAAAATAATTGGGAGAGTACCTTTAGGTGCATTTCCATGAAAAATATCAAAATCATGGCTATTGATATATTTAATTGCTTTAAAAATAAATTGTGGTGCCCAAAGAAAGCGTTTTTGTATTAGATTAAACTGAATAATATCCGGATCATTGAGATCGATGTTCCATTTCCCTGTAATCAGTTTAACATTATGACCTTGTTTCCTAAGGTAATCAAACATCCCTCTAAAAGCTATTCCTGCTCCGTCTTGACTATCTGGAGCAATCGTTAAAGAAACAAGGCAGATATTCAATTTCTCCATAATTGTTTTTAAGTCAATAGTTCATACCCGTCTTCGGTAACCAAAATTGTTTCCTCGATCTGAGCTACAAAGGTTCCTTTCTTTTCTGATAATACAAAGTGTGCTTGTAACTTCCCTTGTTGTACTAATTCTTGCAGTCCAAATGCCACACCCATTCTAAATTCTTTTGCTAGCCATCTTTCAGCAAAAGGTAAAGTTTGGTAATTTTTATTGACGAAACCTAATAGTTGCTTAGAAGTTTTTCTACGTAAAGGAACTCTTCCAGAGTATGGATTTAATTCATAGATGTGTGAGTATTGTGTATTATGAACTGAACCTTCACCTGTGCTAGCAAATATTTCTATCGAAAACACCTCTCCTTCTTCCATTATATCTCCTCCCTGAGAGCCCAATTCAGGTAATTGTTTTTTCCCATGAACCGTCCATCTCTCAATTTGATGCCCACCAAGTTCTTTAATTGGATTGTAGTTGAAACCCTTGACAATACTTTCAATTTTCTGCCCTATCTCTTTTGTATTCACTTTTGGCTTTACAATCAATTTCGCTGCATCTAGTGCAACCTCAGTAGCTTGAATTATATTTTCAAGCGAATTATCGTCACTCAAATTAATAGTAAAGGCCGTATCAACAATGTAACCTTCAATATGAACACCCAAATCAATTTTAACTAAATCTCCCTCTTTAATTAATAACTCATCATCCTTTAAGGGAGAAGTATAATGTGCTGCGATATTATTTATACATAGGTTTACTGGAAATGCACATGATCCGTTTAATTCTTCAATTTTAGCTTCAGTAGTTGAAACAATATATAATGCTTTAACACCTGCTTTAATTTTCGGTTTTATGTACTCTTTCACATCTTGAGCTATTTTTCCCGCTTTTCTTAAAGACTCAATTTTTATTTTTTCTTCTTCTTCCTTTTCTAACTCTTCCTTTCTTTTTTCTTCTTGAGATTTATTATTTGTTTTTTGATTCTCAGTCATTGAAATTACTAATATGGACTTCGATAAAAATATTTTTTAAATATGAATTAACTTTAATATTAAAGTGAATATTAAAATTAGATCAAAAATAAAAATAATTTTATAATATAATTTTCTTATTAGAATATTAAGTACTTATTTCAAGTTGATTATTTTTTGAGTGAAAACATCGCTGAACTTACTGATCTTTTACGACAAATGGAAGCAGTAAATCCTAATATTCAAGGTTCAGCAATTGTGAGTGTTCAAGGCCTCCCGATATGTAGTGCGCTTGCAAGGGATGTGAATGATGGGATAGTAAGTGCGATGAGTGCCGCCATTCTAAGCGTTTCTGAACGTGCTGTAGAAGAGCTTGCTCGAGGAGATTTGAAGCGAATATTAATAGAAGGTGTTGATGGCATCATAATATTGTCTAAAGCCGGAGAAAACGCTATTTTATGTACTCTAGCTAGAAGTGACGCTTCACTTGGAATGGTCTTCTTAAATATCCAAAGTGTTTCTAACAAAATAGCTGAATTATTAGATTAGACGCTTTTATGTAAATTTATCTTAATATAAGAAATTTTAATTTCTAAAAATCTATATCCGTTTGTAATTATATGACACATTCAAATCATTTACTTGAGGAGCTTAAAATAAAGCTATCAGTTTCAAAAGATATGAAATCTCTTGAAAGAAATTACTATGATGGATTAGCAAACTGCCTTAAACTTGGAAACTTTGATAGTTTCAGAAAGTTATTTGATGCTTCAGTTGATTTTAATATATTTATTGAAGTAAAAAAAATCCCTAAACGATTTGAGTTGATTTCTAAATTAATCTTAGATTGTACTGAAAGAATATCAACTGAATACCAAACGTCAGCTCTGGGAGAACAAATCGACATTTTAAGATTTTGCAATGAATTTAACCTATTTGAAAAAGAATTAACTGAAGCTGAAAGTATTCTAATCGAAAAAATCAGAGCTGATAATCTATTTATTGCAAACTTAATTGATTTATTTGGTAGAGTAACTGATTCGTTTATTTCTTATGTATATTCAGGGTTACCTCGAGATCTGTACGACCATTTCATGAGCAGATCAAATGAGTACTTCTCTGATAGAGAACAATTTATGCACTATATTAAAAACAATTTTTTTAACCAATATACTATATATGGATTAAGCGTGAGATATCTAAGCTCTAAAGAACAATTTATTGATACTTTCAAGAAATATTATTACTCTTCAAAAAACCTAGAGAATCGAGAACAATCAATAGCTAAATCTAAAGGGCAGAAATTCATTGAATTTAATGTAATTTATCGAACAATTTACTATGGTGGTGAAGAAGATCATGAATATCGTGAAATCAAAAAACATTTTGTATCACCTGACAATATTCTAAGAAATTTAGATAATATTATGGCAGATGATAACTATAATTTTTATAGCATTTCGATGGTTCTTCTTGGAGGTTTAGGGCCACAAGGTTTGGGTTTTACATATTCTACACCTAAAGGAGAAATCATTGAAATTTGTTCAGATCAGAAAGAATCTGAAGCGATCATAATAAAATTTAAACAATTTTTAAGAAATAAATTCCTGAGCAAATTGGATAAGGAATTATCAAAATTAGGTCTAATAATTGGTACTAGGCAGAGAATCATTGATTTTTTATCAGAGATTCTAAGTAATAAGGAAATAGTTAACTACTATGATAGAGATTCAATTTTGAAAAAAATTAGATACAAATTGTACCAGATTGATGGTTTTCAACAAATAAATACATCTGAATTAGAAGATATTATAAATAAAATTTCTAAAGCTGTTACCCTTATCCTTAGAAAGATCAAATTAAAAGATCAATTTATAACACGTATGGATTTAGTTGAAAAAGGGAAAATCAAATCTGAAGATATAGCAAAACTAACAAGCTTAAAAGGAAAATCACATTACGATGTCTTACGAGAACGATTTTTTTATCAATACATAGTTGATTGGTTCTATGATGTACACCTTGAAGAAAAGGAAAAGAACAATAAAAAAAATTCAAAGGTTACTTTCTAATCTCTTCGATCTGATCAAAGATGTTATCAAACCTCTCCCTTATTGAGCCATATAATCCTTCTTCTTCAGATATAACCGAATTTATTGCTGTTTTCAACCCATAATGGCTTTCTGAAATTAAGACTCGAATCGGCAAAGTAAGAATATCAGTGATGATCATCAGCATTTCTTGAAGGATATTGATAATATGTGGTACTCTTTGACGGGTTTTATCAGCAGTGGTTGAATCCGATGATACTAATCCATCTTCTCTTTCTTTATTTAATTCTTCCCACACATTTTCTTTTAATTCGGTGAAGGCAATTCCTAAATGTTCAAGGGCCATTTGAGCGCCCTCAAAAAGTAAATTTATTGTATCCCTTCCTGTGAACTTTTTAATATTATCAACCATTTCTTCTGGCGCTAATCCTTCTAGAAAATTTACGAGTAATTCATTATAATCTCGGATCACATCTAGCGGGATGAATAATAAAACCATTTCTTTAACTTGTTTAAACATATATCCAAAAACTTTAGCAAACCACTCATTCTTGAGAGATCTTTCTAATATTCCACCATATTCGTTTAAAAGATGTACTCCTAGATATCCAATTATTCTAATCATATCGTCCTCATAATTTCTAAAATAATCAAAAAAATGATCAGGTTCCATGTTCAATTTATCTCTAATAATATCAGAAACACGTCCCTTGATGGTTTCAAGTGGCTCATCAAGGTACTCCTCTAGTTTATCAATCGATATAACATCTTGGAGTTTATCAATAATATCAAGTTTGGTTTCCTGAACAATTTCTTCTTCTAAAGCTTCCCCAAAATAAGCGTTTATTATTTTTTTTTCTTGATCTTTTGATTCCATAAGTTCTTTCCATTCTTTGTAGTCATATATTTTACAGATAAATTGTAGTGAATCTCCACCCCTTGCCATGCAGTTTTGTTCAGTTATTTGAATTCTATAATCATTTCGTTTTACTTTTAGTATAAAATTAGCAACACTTTCTAGCATCCCACATAGTCCACAAGCTAATCCATTTGTGTTCTCATTCTCAATTTTACTAAAATCAAAGGTATCTTCAAGATCTTGACCGTAACCCGCACATATAGGACAATGACTGATTTTCATTACATAATCATTATATTTTGAATCCTCTTTAGAAATTTCTTCATAAGAATAATCATCTAATTCTGTTCCAAATACAACAACCCAAAGAATCTCGAAATATTCTAAGATCTTTTTAGGAGATCCTGGCATAAATTTAAAAATGCTTGAATGACGTTCACATGATTCGTATCCAGATCTCTTGCCAATTTCCTTAAGAATTGCAATACTATCTTCTTCTTTTTTGGTAATTTCGTTTATCTCCTTAAGGATTTCCCGATAAAGTAGAGTATAAAATAGAGCGTTCGTAGAATGCCCAAATACTTTAGTAATTTTTTTCATTAACCATTGAAAAGCACCCATTTTTACCCCTCCTCTCCAATTTTGTATTTGTATACTTGAATACACACTTTATTCCCATATGCTTGAGATTCTGATACTTCCAATGGTTCTATAAATACAGAAGATATATCTTTACCCTCTTCATTGATAAGATTTATGATTTCAGAAACCATTCCTAATATTATCTCACACCCTGCGATTTCTACATCATCATATTGATATTTGCATAAAGCACATTTTTGATCTTGAACTTTAATTAATTTTTCATTGTCAACTATTTCAATAGAAACAGAACTATTGAGGATTTTTTGATAAATAGTTGTAATAACATCTTTTAAATTAGAAATCTTAACTCGATCTGTTGGTTTCCAGTATCTGATGTAGGTTCTGGCAATGTTTTTTCCCATCTTCCTTAATTTAATATTTAAATCCGTCACCCCATTTTTCCCCATGAATCGAGCTAACTCATAAACAGCGTTTCTCATTTGGTTCATGGTTACATCCGTTTGTGTTAGATCTGCTCTTGAATAATTCATCTTTCTATTATGCAATCCTATGTTAAATTTAATATTGAAAAAATAGCATTAAATAAAAAATTTGTAATCTATTTAACAGATTATTCGTATGATTTCTTACAAATTAATTAGTAAGTCTAAACAAGAAAGGGATGATCGATTTATTAAATTGAGATTTTTTATATATAAACAAAAAAATGAAATAAAAAAGTAAGGTATTCCTTACAATAACTACATTTGGTCAATTATCTGTCTTAAAATCGGCTCTCCGGCAGCTCCCACCATCAATCCATTTCTTACCAGCATTTGACCTTGAACTTCTATTGGGTGATTTATAAGTTCGCCGTTTTTGAAAAAGAGTAATGTCGGAATTGCAGTAATTCCAAATCTTTCCCCGAGTGGTCTATTTTTATCTAAGTCTTCTTTTAGTAACTTAATTAAACCTTCTTGCTTCAGTTTTTCAAGAACAGGGCTAACGAATTTGCAAGGTCCACACCAATCCTGTTTGAGTGATATGTTCACTCAAATTTCAGTGTAAACATCTAAAATAACCTTGCCTTCTTTTAAGTCATCGGTGATTTCAAGTCCAAATTCTTTTAGTTCATCTATATTAGTCATTATAATTCAAATTTTGTGTGTTTTACAATTAGTTTTATTTTTGTTATATAATTGTGCGAATAAATATTTAATTGCTTTTATTGATTTCATTTAGAATTTAAAAATTTTAATGCTAAAAAACCAACAAATTAAAGCAATATTTATCCCATAATTTCTAGTTTAAAAATTGAAATTTAAAAGAATTAATTTTAAAATCGACAATAAGTTATACTAGATAATAATAAGATAAACAGATCAGTTCAAATGGCAACTATAGATTTTGAATTCAGAAACCTAATTCTTGGAAATGAGATTGGTAATACATTAGCATATTGTTATCAATGTGCAACTTGTAGTGGAGCATGTCCGGTAGCGCAAGTTACTGAGGGTAGATATAACCCAAGACGTTTAATTTTAGATGCACTGTTAGGTCTTAAAGAGAAAATATTTGGGCCAGAAAATGCATTTAATATTTGGGGATGTACTGTATGTGACACTTGCGATGAAGTTTGTCCCCAAAAAGTTGAGCTAACAGAAATCTTCACTATCTTAAAAAATATGAGTGTAGAGAGAGGTGAAGCACCTGCTCATTATACGGGTCAAGCCTCAACAGTGCTGGAACATGGGAAGGCAATTCCAATGCAACCTGCCATAGAAAGAAGGCGTACACAATTAGGTTTGCCAGCGATAATGGCTCCTGATATGGATGAAGTAACAAAGCTTTTAAAAGCCACAAAATTACCTGAGAAACTTCCAAAAACTGCATAAACTTCGCTTTTTCTTCTTGACTTTATTTTTTTAAAAAGTTTTCATTAGAGTTTAATAGTCTCTGTATCTTAATTGATTTATAACGAAAATTAGTATAATTAATATTAAAAAATATTTTAAGGTTAAATAAGATGAGAAAACCAATAGTTGGGGGAAATTGGAAGATGAATAGAGGTACACCGAAAGAATCTAAAGAAATGTTGATAAGTTTTGTCCCTCTGATGAAAAATGTATTAAATGTTGATGTTGTAATCGCACCACCATTTACAGGATTGATAAGTACTTATGAAATTATAAAACATACAAATATTAAACTTGGAGCTCAGAATATGTATTTTGAAGAACAAGGAGCCTTTACAGGGGAAATATCACCAATATTTTTAAAGGAAATTGGGGTGGAATATGTAATTCTTGGACATAGTGAAAGGAGAAATATTTTCAATGAATCAGATGAATTGGTAAATAAGAAATTGAAAAAATCTTTAATGATCGGTTTAAAACCTATTGTGTGTATTGGGGAGCACCTTGAAGAAAGAGAAGCAGGAAAAACAAAAGACATAATAGAAAACCAAGTGAAGGGATCTTTTAAGGATCTTACGAGTGATCAGATGATTCAAACCGTAATAGCATATGAACCAATCTGGGCAATAGGTACAGGAAAAACCGCGACTCCCGAGGAGGCAGAGGAGATTCACATGTTTATTCGTGAATTAATTTCTCAAAAATATAACCAAGAGACAGCAGATTCAGTAAGGATACAATATGGGGGATCTATAAAGCCACAAAATGCTGAAATCCTATTTAGCAAAGAGAATATTGATGGTGGTTTAGTTGGTGGTGCTTCTCTTCAATCAGAGTCCCTAGCTGAGATAGTGTTAGCTGCTGAAAAAAGTATTCAATAATCTTATATCTCTTGAATTTTAAGATTTTTACCCAAGAATACTATTGAATGCAGCAGTCAGTTTAGCGGGAAATTCTCCGAAATAGCTTTGAGGATCTGCAAATAGTAGATAAAAATAGGGTTCAAATAAAGTATCTTCAACAGTTGGTCCTATCCCTGATTTGATAACGCAGACTTGAATTTGTTCATCAGAAAAGAAAGACTGTCTATATATCCATTCTAAAGGATCTATTTCTGGAATATAGCTTATACGCCTTAAGATTTCATTAACATGCTTAAGTGAGTATTTCTTGCCAAAAGCAATTATTGGGGAAAGATCGAATGATGTAATACATATTCCCCATAAACCGTAGTCTTTCATTTCACTCATAAAGTCGTTTGCTTTGTGTTTGATTTCACTTTGGTTATCAGAAATTGTTTGTCTTGCTTTGGAATCTGTTAAAATACCAGTAATTTTATTTTCTTCATTTTTTATAATTAAATCCGCAGAATCGAGAGGAATTTTAGCATTTATAAAATTATTATAAATTAATTTAATCTTTTCTCTCACCGAATTATGGAGCAAGAATGATTCTGTTTGAGCTGTAACCAATACATCTCCTTTAAACTTGCTTTGTTCTTGCTTTTTTTTGGGATTCTTACTTGATTTTTTAGCTTTAAATTCAAGTCTTACAATTTTTTTATCTATATTACGAGCAAATTCGAATAAGGCTGATATTAATCCCGCCGTAAGATCAAATTTTGATTCGGGATCTAACTGATCATGAATAATAGATTTATCAGCGGAGAAATCAAAAAATCTAAGAAAAAGTTTTACACCTTCAGGTATAGGATTTATTACTTTATTATAATATGGGAACCCAGTTGTCGAGATGATACTAAGTTCGTAGATTGTCATTTACTTTTAAAGTCCTGAGAATTTTTCTTAGAATTCAATATAATCCATTTTTTATTTAGATTTAAGGTTTTATGAATAAAAATAATTTATTTAATCTTAAGTTAATAAACTACTGTTAAAAAGTGTATTAAACCTTAAGGAAAAATTGTGAAAAAAAGTATATATTATTAGTTGATTATAATTGCAGGTTTACTTGGGAGTGCTTGAGATGCTTTTTTCTCGGTTGATTCTTTCTCAAAAAAAACTTTGACATTACTATTATACTTCATTTCAATAATTGGTGTGATTTCATCAAAAAATTCATATTCCTCTTCTGAGGATAGACTAAATTTTGGAAATTTACCAACATTCTTTAATATTCTGCTGACAATTTTAACGATTTGTTTACTATATTTCTTGAATTCGCTATTTTGCATCAATGTACTCATAATATCCCCTTGGTTTTTGGTTTCTTCTAACAATGGCATTAGTATTTTATAAAGATTCAATTTCCATTCATCTGCTATGATAATTGAAATGGAATTTAATTTTTCTTTCTTCATCGCTATTTTTATATTGTTTATATCATCCAAGATGTTATTCAATAAATTCCATTTATAATCTGATTCATCTGTTAGAAGGTTATTGTTATATTTAGACCAGGGATTTAGACTCAAATATCCTTTCTTACCAATAATTTCCCAAATTTCTTCGGTCATATGGGGGGCAATAGGATGTAAAAGTATAATTAGATTTTCTCGACATTCTTCAAATATTTCCTTTTTTATACCCTCAGCTTTGTACTTACCAAGCTCTGATGTAAATTGTATTAAATTATTGACTGCATTTCTTATTGCTAAAATTTGCATGTTATCAGTGAAATCCTTAATAGTTTTATTCAAATAATACTTAATCAGTGTATCTCTAATCGTTAAATCCTTCCTTATATTTTTCGGAGGTTCTGTTAATAGTGTAAAAGTGTTCTTTATAAAACGATAAGCGTAATCAACACCCTCATCGGACCATTCTAATCCTGATGAGGGGCTAGCTCCGAATAATATAAAGAACCTTGCTGCATCTGCTCCATATTTACCAATAATTTCACCAGGATTTACAGTATTTCCATAGCTTTTGCTCATCTTTACAGATTTTTCAATTAGGTTTGTATTGCCACACTTCTTACACTTCATCAGTTCTAGATCTGCTTCCATGAGGAAGGCACTACAGTTAGGACAATAGGGATGAACTTTATTAATCATTCCTTGAGTAAGTAAGGATTGAAAGGGTTCTTCAAATTTGTGAAGACCTAGATCTCGGGTAACTTTTGTGAAGAATCGTGCGTATATTAGATGCATAACTGCATGTTCAATTCCTCCTATATATTGGTCAACATTACCCCAATAATTTACAACCTCTTTGTTATATGGGAGATTTGATTCCACAGAAGGGGGATCGCAAAAGGAGAAGAAATACCAAGAACTATCTACAAAAGTATCCATCGTGTCACATTCGCGTTTTGCAGCCTCACCACATGTAGGACATTTTGTATTAATAAAAGTCTTGCTTGTTTCTAGTGGATTTCCTTCTCCGGTGAAAGACACATCTTTTGGTAAATAAACGGGTAAATCTTCATATGGTACGGGAACCATACCACACTTATCACAATAAATGATGGGAATTGGACAGCCCCAATACCGTTGACGTGAAATACCCCAATCTCTCAATTTATAGTTAATTGTAGCATACCCTAAATTATTCTTATTTAATTTTTCCGTAATTGCGTTGATTGCGGATCGATTTTCCATGCCATCAAATTCATCGGAGTTTATAAGAACCCCATCACCTTCAAATGCTCTATTCATTTTAGATAAATTTAATTCGTAGTCATGTGGTTGAATTACTATTCTAATTGGAACATCATATTCTTTAGCAAACTCAAAATCTCTTTGATCATGTGCGGGTACTGCCATAACGGCACCTGCGCCATATTCATAGATAACAAAATTACCAATAAAAATAGGCACTTCCTCATTATTTATTGGATTTATAGCATATTTTCCAATAAACATTCCTTTTTTTTCTATTTCTATATCTGTTCTTTCAAATTTGCCTTGATGCATAACTTCATTGTATAACTTTTCAAACTCTTTCTCATAGTTAGTTCCTTTCACCCATTCACGTACCCATGGATGTTCGGGAGCGAATACCATAAAAGTAACTCCATACAGAGTATCAGGTCTTGTCGTAAAAATATCGATTGTCTTTTCTTCATTGACAATTGGGAATTTTATAATAGTTCCTTTTGATCGACCAATCCAATTTCGTTGCATTACTTTTACTTTTTCAGGCCAATCAACTTTGTTTAATCCCTCAAGCAGTTCCTCAGCATATTCCCTAATTTTAAGAAACCATTGTGTTAGAAACTTTTGATCAACAAGATTGTTACATCTCCAGCATCTTCCTCCTTGTGCTTGCTCGTTAGCTAGTACTGTAGCGCATTTCGGGCACCAATTAACATAACTCTCTTGCCTGTAAGCTAACCCCTTATCTAACATTTTTAAAAAAAACCACTGATCCCATTTATAATAATTAGGATTATGGCTATAGATCTCTCTAGTCCAATCATATGATAACCCTATCCTCTTCTGTTGATTTTTCATAGCCTCTATATTTTTATTCGTCCAATCCTCGGGATTAGCTCCATGATCAATTGCAGCATTTTCTGCAGGCATCCCAAACGAGTCATAACCCATCGGATAAAGGACATTAAAATCATTCATTCGTTTAAATCTAGCGTAGCAATCACCAATAGTATAATTTCTAAGGTGTCCCATATGTAGTATACCTGAGGGGTAGGGATACATCTCTAATACGTAATATTTTTTCTTCTCTGGTTCTTCTTTGACTTCAAATATTTTGTCTTCTACCCACTTTTTTTGCCATTTCTCTTCAATTTTTTTTGCGTTATATTCAACCATAAAACATTAACACTTCTTTGAAAATTGGGGGTATACTTTATATTTAATATTTAAATAATTGATTCAATAAATTTTTTTGTAGAGAGACTGTTCGAGATTTTCTGATATTTCTTAAAACAACAATAATTATTATGACTAAGAAAAATTTTAAATTGTAGGAATAAAACTTAATTTTGCTACTTGACTAGGGAGAGATGTGAAAGTTGAAAAAATAAGGGTTTCAATAGGGAGTGCTTCTGTTTTAGGATTAGGGTCAATGGTCAAATTCAAGAATCCCCCAACTACCTGTTACCTTATGACATATAAAGAAGGACATTGTACTGCAAATTGTGGGTTTTGTCCGCAAGCAAGGTCATCAAAAAGTTCTGAAGAAATGCTTTCTCGAGTTACATGGCCAATTTTTCCTTTTAAAGATTATTTGACTAAGATAAAATATTTACCCTTGTCAAAACAATTTAAAAGGATTTGTATCCAGACTCTTAACTATCCTGATAATTTCAGAGATTTAATGGAAATTATTACAAAGATTAAACAGTATATCAAAGTTCCAATTTCCGTTGCTATACCTCCCATGTCAAAAGATAGATTAAAAGAATTAAAAATAGCTGGGGTTCAAAGGATTGGAATAGCATTAGACGGTACTACTCCAGAAATTTTTAATAGAATCAAGGGTGATGAAGTAGATGGTCCATATAAGTGGAAGCAACATTTCCAGAAACTACTGGAAGCTTTAGATATTTTTTCAGAAGGATTTGTAAGTACTCACCTAATAATTGGTTTAGGAGAAACAGAAAGGGATGTAATAGCTCGTATTGAAGAACTACATCAATTGAGAATTCTTATATCACTTTTTGCATTT
This sequence comes from Promethearchaeota archaeon, assembly GCA_019894875.1. Next base: position 64,079 of record JAGXNR010000003.1, read on the forward strand.
ACTCCTATCAAAGGGACAAAATTTGAGAGTTTTGATCAACCATCTATTTTAAATTTTAGGAAATTACAATTGGGAAGGTATCTCATTGTTAATAAAGGGAAAACTAGGAGTGATTTTGCGTTTAATACTAAAGGAGATATTGTATATTTTAATATTAGTAAAAAAGAAATGAAGGACATTATAAACAATACAGAAGCGTTCTTAACTTCAGGATGTCCTGGATGCAATCGTCCCTATTACACCTCAAGACCATCAGGACCTATTTATAATTTTCCTAGAAAATTAAAAGAAAGTGAGAATGAAGAAATCTATGATTTATTAAATGGATTTGTAAATAAATAAAATACAAAATGAATATGGATACTTGGCGTATTTTACCACTAGAAATTAAAAATGGTTATTGGAATATGGCTTTGGATGACGCCATACTAAGCATGGCTATCCAAAAAAAAGTACCGAATACCTTAAGATTTTACAAATGGAAACCGTCAACGGCAAGCATTGGTAGAAACCAAAGTTTAAGAGATGAAATAAACATTCACTTTGCGAAGGAAAAGGGATTTAATGTTGTTAGACGGATAACTGGAGGAGGTGCCGTTTTTCATGATGAGATAGGAGAATTAACATATTCCATTGTATGTCCTATAAAAACATTAGAGGATTTAGGCGCTAAAAAAGTAATTGATCAGTTTGAGATTATTACTCAAGGGATTATTTTTGGATTAATGATTTACGGATTGGAACCTGAAAAGGATGTCATCCATTGTCCTGCTATTTTATTAGATGGAAAAAAATTTTCCGGAAATGCACAAGTAAGGAGGAAAGGTTATATTCTGCAACATGGGACAATTCTGTTAGATATTGATCCAGAATTGATGTATTCAGTATTAAAAGCACCGGAAAATGTTGGGAAATCCCGGATGGTTCGATCGGTTCGTGCTAAATGTATTGGGATCAAAAATCAAATAGAAAATTATAACGAACGAAAATTAATAAATTCATTAGAGAAAGGTTTTCAAAAGGCATTAGGAATAGAATTAGAAAGGGGAACTTTTACTAGTGATGAGTTAGATTTAGCAGAGAAATTAGCAAAAGAAAAATATTCAAATGTGGAGTGGTTAAAAAAGTATGAGTGATGTTCAGAATTTATTTAATCGAATAAAATCTGGGGATACTTCATGGAAAGATTATACAGAATTTTTAAATTTAGAATCAAAGTATTTAAAGCCATTCTTTAATCTAGCTCAGAATATTACCAAGAAGAATTTTGGAAACATAATAAAGATTTATAACCCTACAAAGAAATTTCCTGCTATAAGTATAACTGGGAGTGAATGTGCTTTAAATTGTGAACACTGTAATAAGAAATATTTGAAAGGTATGAAACAAATATTAGAAGAAAAGGATTTAGAACAATTTTTACTTGATCTCTTTAATAGGAATGGAATTGGAGCCTTAATTTCCGGTGGAAGTGATTTGGACGGGTCAGTACCTTTATTAGGCTTCTTAGATACAATCAAAAGAGTGAAGAAAAAAACTAATTTAATTATAAATACTCATACTGGACTGCTGAAAGAAGAAACCGCCAGAAAACTTACTGAAGCTAATGTAGATATAGTTTCTTTTGATGTCACTATGGATGAAGAGGTTATCAGAAATATATATCATTTAGATGTAGAATTGGACGAGTATAGAAGAGTATTTGAGTTATTACAAAAATACAATTTAAGTATTGTTCCCCATGTTTGTGTAGGGTTATATTATGGTAAACTCCATAAAGAAATAGAATCAATAAAATTCATAAAAGAGACTCTTTTAAATCCTTCACTAATAGTTGTGATAGCGTTAATTCCCCCAAAAATATCTAAAATAAAATTTGAAACCCCCAAGCCAGAAGATATAGCAAAAATTATAGCTTTAATTAGGTTCATATTCCCTAACACAGAAATTTCATTAGGTTGTATGAGACCTCGTGGTAAAATTAAGACAGAAGTTGAAAAATACGCGTTAAAAGCGGGGATAACTAGAGTTGAAATCCCTTCTAAAGATACACTGAAATGGTTAAGAAAGCAGAATTCTGAGATACAATTCAAATTTTTTTCCGCTTGTTGCGCTATTCCTAAAAAATTTGAAAAATTCGCAGAGAGTAAAAAATCTGATATCAAGAGATATTTAAACATCTAAAATTTGACTTATCATGAATAATAAAGATGGAATTGAAATCATAGGACTCAGAGGAATCCCGTTAGTTAAAGAGGGTGATGATATATCTGAATTAATACTCAATTCTTTAAAGAGTAATGATTTATCATTAAAAGATAAAGATATAATTGTGATCTCTCAATCATTGGTATCTAAAAGCATAGGGCAGATCAGAAATTTAGATGATATCACACCAAGTGAAAGAGCTTATGAAATTTTTAATATTATAACCCCAAAAGCAGAAGAACAAGGTTTGCCTAAAAAAGATCCTCAATTAATTCAATTAATATTAGATGAAGCTAAAGAAATTATTAGAGCTGAACATGTGTTGATAACCGAAACGAAACATGGGTTTATTTGTGCTGATGCGGGTATAGATAAATCTAATATTGAAGGGAATAGAATAGTTACATTATTACCTGAAGATCCAGATTATCAAGCAGAAAAAATTCGAACGATATTAAACAACAAGACTCATAAAGAAATTGCCATAATAATATCAGATTCTTTTGGGAGATCATTTAGAGTAGGGGCTGTAGGTGTATCAATTGGAGTATCAGGAATAAATCCAATTTTAGATATGCGTGGAAAAAAAGATTTATTTGGGTATGAACTGCAATCTACAATTATTGGTCAAGCAGATAGCCTTGCTTCTGCAGCCCAATTGGTAATGGGGGAATCTAACGAGGGACTTCCAGTGATTTTAATAAGAGGTTATAATTTTGAATATAATGAAAAAAGCACAATCAACTCTATTTTACGAAACAGAACTATTGATTTGTTTAGAGAATCAGAAAGTAAAAGATTAGCTAAAGTTCTGAAGAGTCGTAGAAGTTATAAGTTCTCTTTTGATGATAAGAGGGTAGATCGAAAAGTAATCGAAGAATGTATTGAAATCGCACGATGGGCACCAAGTGCTCATAATGGACAACACTGGAGGTATATTATTTTAGAAGAACAAGGGCTACGCGAAAAATTGATAAATGAGATGAACGAGAAATTAAAACGGGATTTATTAAATGATGGAAAAACTGAAGAATTCATCATAGGCAAAATTAAAAAAACTAAAAATAAATTCATAAGAGCACCAGTTTTAATTTTGTTATGTTTAGATAAGTTAGAACTCGAGGTTTATCCTGATGACGAGCGACAACAAAATGAAATCATTTTAGGTATTCAAAGTATAAGTAGTTCAGCAACTTATTTTCTTCTTGCGCTAGAACTTAAGAAATTAGCTTCATGTTGGTATTGTGCTCCAATATTCGCTAAAGATTTAATAAAAAAGACTCTAAACCTCCCTGAATCCTATGTACCAATGGCATTTTTTACAGTAGGATATCCATTAAAATCGGTACAAGCTCCACTCCGCAAAAAACTCGAAGATGTAATTTATGAACCTAAGGTTTAGGTGATATAATAAAAATGAGTGAAGATTACTATTTAATATTAGCAGGAGGTGTAGGAGCCGCTAAATTAATAGAAGGATTAGCTAAAATAGTAAATCCGGAATTACTTAAAATAATTGTAAACACCGGTGATGATATTGAACTTTTTGGTCTAAAAATCTGCCCCGATCTGGACATTATAACTTACACTCTTGCAGAAATTGTCGATAAAGATAAAGGATGGGGCGTTATAGCTGACACCTTCAACTGTCTAAATGTTTTGAAGAAATATTATGATAAAGGATGGTTTAATTTAGGTGATAAAGATTTAGCTACTCACGTTTATCGTACTGACTTATTCAATCAAGGATATACCAAGGCCCAAATAACAGAAAAGATATGTCGAAACTTAGGAGTTAAAGCTCACCTTATTCCTATGTGCAATGAGCCCGTTGAAACCTACATAAAAACTCTAACTGAAGTGATGCATTTCGAAGAATATTTCATAAAGCATCGCTGCGAACCAGAAGTTCTGGATATAGAATTTAAAGGAATCGGAGGAGCACGACCAATAAAAGAAACACTAGAATATATAGAAAAAGCGAAAAGAATAATAATTTGTCCATCCAATCCTATCGTATCAATAGGAACAATTCTTCAAGTGAAAAACATTAGAGATTCACTTATAAAGGTTAAGAATAAAATTTATGGAATAAGCCCTATTATCGAAGGTACTACAGTTAAAGGTCCGGCTGATAAATTAATGAAATGTGTCGGTTTAGAAGTATCAAGTGTAGGAGTTGCGAATTATTATAAAGATTTCTTAGGTCATTTTATTATTGATAATAAAGATTGTAAGTTGAAACCTAGAATTGAAAAATTGGGCATTAAGGTCTATTGTTATGATACTTTGATGACGAATTTAACCAAAAAACAAGCTCTTGCCCATTTTTTGATAACTTTGAATGAATAAAAAAAAAGTATAATTATGTAACTTCAGTTGCTACAACTTCTGATCCTTCTTGTTCTTCTTCTTCCGCTTTAACATCCTCTTTTTTCACATAATCCCCAACAGACGCTAGAAGTTCCTTAATACGACCTTCTTGTTGTAATTTCACAATTAGATTCCTGTGTTTCACAAAGGATATTAGTTGAGAGATTACTGGAAAGATTAGCATGATGGGAAGAAGTAAAATAATTATAGCTTCCGGGGAAAACATTGCAACACTTTCTGTAATTGCATCAGGTAATTGAATAACTGTGTCTAAAAACCAATGAGGATGAATGATTATGAAACTAATTATTAAGAGCAAACCTACTCGATAAATAAAATTTACAACAGTTGAAATTGCTAAATTTTTCGCTCGAGGAGCAGAAGAACTCGCAGTTAATGTATCTCTTGCTTCACGATCCTCCTGAAAAAGACGATCTATATATCTCCCGAGCCTTCTAGTCTTTGAGGCGGCGGTGACCAATTTTTTCTCCTCTTCTTCTAGTTTTCTTTTTTCAATCATTTCCTTTACATATGAAAATCTTTTGCCTGTTTTTGCGAAAAATTTTCCAATTGCTAGTCCTTCTTTTTGTTCTAATTCAATTTGTTCTATTCTTTTTTTAGCTTCCTCTTTAATCTTACCCACATTAGCATTGATATAATAAGATTCTTTAGCCAACACTTTCAATTGAGCATCTAATCTATCAGTTCTTTCTAAAGAGGGCTTTGTTACGGTATCAGTGTAATTAATTTGAAAAGCTAATTCTAAATAGATATAAGAAATAATCGCAAATCCAATTACCGGACTTGCCATGAATTGAAAGAAATTATCTAACGGAATTGCATTTAAACTCGGGCTTAAAGGATCAGCCATTTGATTCAGATAGTCAAATTGAACACCAAATAAATTAAGCATGTCTCTTAAGCCAAAAACTATCAATGGAAGCACAATCATCAAAGTTATTGATCCTAGTGCAACAAGATGATTTTTCGGATTGCTTTTAAAGAAAGCTCTTATAGCATAGATAATTGATATGATAAATAAAATTTGAAATGCAAAAAGGTATAAATCATTAAAAAGTATTTCACCTTCACCCATTATTAATGGCAGAAAATGACTTAGTTCAAGATCTTGTAATTCGAATGTAGTATTGCCTAAAAGCGTCCGAGTATGCTCTAGATCAAATGAAACCCATGATAGTAAATATTTTTTAAAGAATGTTAAAATAAATTCAATTAAATAAGGATTTCTCATCAAACCGCCGGTTAGAAAAGCACAAGCGTATCCAATAACCAAACCCCCAAAGAAAATTAAATAAGAAAAGACATTTCGTATCGCTCCAAAGAAAGCAACTATAACATATTGATTATCTGCGGTAGTTACTACCGCATCAAAATTAAAAATTGAAAAAAGGAAAATTAATAATAACCAGACAAAAACAGCGATGTTTATTATTTTTAAGATTAATAAATAACTGCGCACCATTTTCTAATACGCCCTCCCCTTCTTCTTTGCGTCCATATAATTTCTTAATACTTGGTCCATCATATCATCAGGACCACAAGTTATAAGGTTTATACCAAGATTACGAACTCCTTGCTTTATTGTTAAAAGATGTTCCATCATTGCCTCACTAATAGCTTCGGCTAATGCTTTATCAGTTGAAGATAAGTCAATCTCATGAATCTCGAACCATGGACTAAAAGGATTGATAATGATTATAGTATGATTGAATGGTACCAGTTTTTTTATAGCGTTATTAATTTCTTTAGGATCCGTTTCCAAATCGGATATTATAAAAATAAGGCTACGTTTTTGAAACCTACGGATAAAAAAATCCATTGCTTCAAAAATTCTACATTTTCCTTCTGGTTTTACCCTTGCCACAAAATCTAAAACTTGATAAAAATGATCTTCTCCGCTATTAGGCTCTAAGAATTTAAAGTTCTTCTTATCAGAATAAGTGAATACACCAATATTATCTCTCCTTGTCAATGCAACCTTAGTTAAAAGCATACATGCTCTTATAGCATATTCAAATTTAGTATTTTCAATTGCACCCCCTGCCATTGTCTCTGAAGAATCTACTAAAATCATAACAGTAACATCTCTTTCACTCTCAAATTCTTTCACAATTAATTTCTGGGTTCGAGCACTTGCTTTCCAGTCAATTAATCTGTACTGATCCCCAAAGACATACTTTCTCATACCATAAAATTCTGATCCTAATCCTTTTTGCTTTGATCTTTGTAAACCATAATTTAATTGTAGAGATCTTTTTGATCCTAAGATCTCTATTCTTTTAATATCCTCATAAGGTGGATAAATTAACATGTCGGTAACACTATCTGGTACTATTCTTTCTATAGAATTAAACCCTAACCTATCTTTTACGATTATTGAGAGAGGTCCAAGAGCATATTCACCCCTAACTTTTGGTTCTAGAACGTAGGAAAATTTTACTGTATCTTTTGGTCCAATTCGAGTAGAAATGTGATTTTCCCCCAATATTAACCTGAAAAGCTGAGGATTATAATTATCTCTTATTTCAAGAAAATCGAAGCTGTTTTTGCCCATATTTTTAATAATCACCTTAATATGAACAAAATCATCTTTAAATACTTTCTCTTTTTCTAATTCTCTATGTACCCGTAATTCTTCTACATTCATCTTATAGTAGAAAACGGGTAAACTAATAATGGTACTAAATAGCAATAGAATTGCGAAGTATACAAGAAAATAATTTTCGAATGCAAATCCAGCTGTAAGAAAGAATACAGCAAATAAAATTAAACTTCTACCCTTTCCACCTAGTATGTTATTACACCACTTTGTTTTTAACCTTATTACTATCTCTAATAGATTAATGCTATACCAATACTAAAAAAAAATTATTGGTGTTATTTAGATTGGAACTGAAATTTCTTCAATTATTGAATTTAAGACCGATTTAGCATCAAGTCCTTCAAGTTCGGCTTCAGGTTTTAATAAGAGTCTATGATTCAGTGCTGGAATAATTAACGCTCTCACATCATCGGGAGTTACGTATGCTCGACCTAATATAGCTGCTCGTGCTTTAGAACACTTCATTAAGGTTAAGCTTGCCCTAGGTCCACAACCTAACGAGATTTGCGGATGGTTACGTGTTTTAATGATTAAATCTCTGATGTATTTAAGTATTCTGTCATCGATGTATACCAAGTTCATGATTTTTTGAGCGGCAAGAAGTTCTTCTCCTGAAGTTATTGCCTCAACTGATGAAATGTCGCCTGATAATTGCCTTCTCATGATTTCAACTTCTTCGCTATCATCGGGGTAATCGAGCCAGAGTTTGAATAAAAATCTGTCAACCTGAGCTTCGGGTAGTGGATATGTTCCTTCCATTTCAACTGGATTTTCTGTAGCTATTACGATAAATGGCTTCTCTAAGATTAAGGTTTGGCCTTCGATGGTTACTTGTCTTTCGGCCATGGCCTCTAGCAGAGCTGCTTGTGTCTTAGGAGCACTTCTATTTATTTCATCAGCAAGAACTACATTAGCAAAAATCGGCCCTTTCATTAAAACAAAAGCCCCTTCATTTTGATCGAAGATCTTTGTGCCAGTTATGTCTGCGGGGAGCAAGTCTGGTGTAAATTGAATACGTCTAAACGAGATTCCTAGTGTATTGGCAAATGTTTTTGCCATTACTGTTTTTCCTAAGCCCGGAACGCCTTCAAGAAGCACATGACCATTGACAAGGAGAGCAACAAAGAGTTGTTGGAGTATTTCACCATATCCAACGATTACACGGCTCACTTCACTAAGAACTTCTTGAGCGATTTCACGAATTGGAGTAACATCAATGGCTTCTTTTTCATAATATTTTGCTTTATCTGAAGTTTCTATTTTTTCTTCACCTTCCTATTTTTTTATTATTTTATATTATTTTACTTTTTCTTTTATTATTTTTTTTTGATTTAAACATGATTAAATATTTTCAACCGTCCAACCCATTTCGAAGAATAAATCTTCAAAATCTTCTTCGGTTCTAACTTTATATTTTCCTTCTTTAAGAGATATGATTTTACCCATAAATCTAGAGATTCTCTTTATTTTTAATTTTGTTGTAGAAGGGTCTTTAGCGACAACTAAATCTACAACATTTTTAGTAGTAATCTTTTGCCCCCGTAATTGTGCATTTAACTTTCTTTCTAATCTTCTATAGAGCAACTTTAACGCATCCCCATATTTTTGCTTATCCCTAAATTCTTCAATCTTTTGGGCAAAGAAAGATGATGTTCTGAATCGAGCCCTTTCTTCTTTCTTTTCTTCCTCCTCGGCGATTTTTCTTTCTTCATCTTTTTTATCCTTTTTTGGTAGATATTTTTTCAATGAATAAAGAGCAAGAAGGGGATAAATCCATGCGGTTATAGGATTTGTAGAAAGATGCACAATATATTGCATTATAAATCCAAATATTCCAGCAGAGGAGAGATCTCTTGAATATTCTGGACGTATGTGAGCTTCATCAAAAATAACCATCCAATCATTATTATCATAATATGTAAGCCATTCTATAATATTTCTAGCAAATTGCCCATTATCCTTGTCTTCAATTAATTCATTATTAAAACAGCTGGCATCAGCAGATACAAATACACGTGAATTCCCCAGATCTTTAGCTAAGAATACATGTGGTGTAAATGGGCTGTAAAGTGGAAGGTTCAATGCATCAGCAGGGATATCAGATCCCATGACTTGAGCAAGTATTGCACCCATAAAACCTAAATCAAGAACATCCACATCAGGATCAACCATACCATTATCATTTTTGTCAACCCAACTATATGTATCGCTAGCAGAACCTACTATGTCCCATCCAAACATTTCAACAAGCAAACCTCCTGCGGCAGCAGATGATATTGATAAAATTACTTCATTGACGTTTGCTGTTGTGGGATGGGAACTATCAAAATCTTTAATTATGGGAAATTTAGGAGTAGGATAATAAGATTCGTTATCATGCAAAATCCCATCAGGAAAAAGAGTTACAGGGAATAATTCCATACTTTGGTTCTGGGTTAGCTGGCTAAACAAATTAGCTACAAAAATTTCCCAAAGTAAAGTACTTGTAGAACCATGATCATGTAATAAAAGAAGTGAATTGGTTTCTTTAAAAAAATTAATAAAAAAGGGGATTTCAAAAATTGGGTCATAAAATAGATTGGTACCGAATAAAACTAATAATTTTGATTTATTGCCAGGTATTCGTTCCGTAGCACTTAAACTTGATTGTACTGCGTGAACTTCATATCCTAAATCTTCTTGAATTATTCTTTTTAACTCAGATCCCCCATTCCAATTTCGGTTATATACTGAAAAGTTATTTGTATTTTCACCTCCATCGATCAATGGTGAAAGTAGAGGGATAAAAGCAAAAATAAATATAATGAGAAATAGAGCTTGTTTATACATTGAGCTAGATTTAATTTTTTTTCGAGATTGGGTCTCTCGTGATTTCTGAACAGTAGCATTTCTGATGAATATTAGAAACCCAATCCCACAAAATAAGGCCCCAATATAACATAATAGAGGTATATAGTTTATAAAAATAGGAAAACTTTCTGGTCTTGCATCCTTTAAGCTGCTAGAAAACCCACTTATTATTACCCCAAACACTAAGAGATAGATTATGAAAAATGCAAAAATTATCCCTTTAGAGATATTAATACTTTTTTGTGAGGTTTTTTTGTTTTTACTCATATTAATTTATCTATACTATATTTTAATTACATTTGTTTGAAAATGTGGGGGGCTCTGTGAAGTTTTTTACACCGAGAAATTAACAGTTTTTCCTGTGATTTCATTGTATAAATTGGAGAATAGATCAATCGTGAAGTTTAACTCTTTTATTGTAGGTTCTATTCCCCCATAAATAATATCTTCTATTTTTTTTATGAACGGGTAAACTGATTCTGGTTTTAATTTCTTTTCTAATTGGTTTACACAATTAATTGCATATTCTCGAATAGTTTGATGTGTTAATCTAGGTTTCTTAAACTTCAAATTAATGAGATCATCGTATACTAGGTATATATAAGCTATTGCTTCTTTTGGTCTCTCAGTGCTAACTAACACTTTAACATTTTCAAATTTTTGTTTAATATCTATTTCTGGTTCTAGTGTTTTCCTTTTCTTTTTAGCCATTTTTTAAACCCATTTCTATATTTTTTCTAATAATTTAATAAATAATTTCTTTTGAATTTATAATATTTTGTACTTCCTTTACTTTTTAATTATATGATTATCATATTGAATTTGATTAAAAATTTAAAACAAAATTGTGTCCTGTTAATTGGAAATATATTGGTGAAAACAATTCGCAAGTACTATAAAAATCTTTTTCTGTTATTTGGAAAGGTTTCCCATAAATGATTCTCTCAACGGTTTGAATAAAGGGGTAAATTGCAGCAGGAGTTAATTTTAATTCCTTTACAGATATTATCGCAAAATCTCTAATTGTTTCATTATCTTTTTTGATTCTATTATATCTTGCGTTTATTAAATCCATAAAGACACTATTAAATAGATAGGATAGTGATTCTTCTAATCTTCCTGAGTCTTTAAGAATTTTAAGATTAATAAGCTTTGATTCTAATGGAAGAACAACAACACGAGATTCTTTTTCTTGTTTCTTATAATAACGATACCCAAATACTACCAGTACAGCTACAACGCCAGCTAAAATTGGAAAAAATATTAAGGAAAACATCAAGAAAGGGGGTAATTCTCCTGTCCCTGAGGGACTGTAAGGATCTGCTGCTGTAACATTAATATAGGTTATGCTATTTAATTGCTTATCCGCAGAATTTACTAATTCAATTTGGATGGATCTATTACCCGTTCCATCAGGAGGAATTGTATAGGTATAAGTGAAAACTCCAATGGTATCCGTATTGACACTACCAATTGGCTCTCCATCATAAAAAATACTAATTGTTCTATTATTTATCATTAACGAGTTATTATAAAGAATTTGCCCAGTTATTGTGATTACATCTCCTTCAGTGGCTGTAGGCACTGTGTTCCAGATACAGTCAATATCCCTAAATAAAGTAATTGAGATTAATTTTTGAGAACTATTTATATATGGGAAATTACCTAAATAACTCAAATTTAAATTTAATGTTTGAGAAAATGCATCAGTTGGAATTAATATACTTTGTGAAATTGATCCATCCGTGGCGCCAGTTAGAAAGGAACTGCTAGACCAGCTGTAGGAACTATTATACCAATTATAATTTATTTGCTCATTTGGAATACCTGCACCATTCTCATTGTTGTATCTTAAATATCCACTTAATACCAAACTTTCATCTGGAATGTATGGAATATCCGTAAAAGAAACATCTAAAGTTGATGTTGCATTTACATAAATTATAAAATGATTTAGGGAATTTATTTCATCAATACCAAAATCATCAATACATTCTACTTTAATTTTATGACTTGAGAAAACATCCAAAGTAAGTGGAATTCTATAGTCAATTTGAAATTCCCCATCCTCATCAGATACAGCCGTGTAATTAGAATCTAAAAATCCATCAACAACTATGGCCACATTAATGCCAGATAAATTGTTATAAGGGGGTGGAGGAGGAAGTGGTTCATAGATTTGTCCCTCAATCGTTATAGTTGTATTATGATAATGACGTGTATTATTAAGCCAGTAATTTGTCAAATTAATGACACCTATAGTTGATGAAACTTTAGGTTTTGTCCCAATATCGGTATTTTGTGTATTATGATCAAAATTATTTTGATTTATAATATAGGAATTCTTAATAAAATATATTGAAAATGTAAAGAAAATCAATATTATAAAGATACCAAGTGAAATTCTTTTCATTTTGTTTCTTCTTATCAATATTATTACCATAAATTTTTGATTATTTCTCTCTTAATTTATTTCATTATGGAGGAAAAATAGATTCCTCATCCGGCTCTACATAATCTATACCATTTATTATTGGATCAAAAGACACTATTATTTCAGTATCACTTTTTAATGTTGGCCAGGAATCGTTTTCATCAATATATATTGAAACATTAAAGCCACCAAAAAGATCTGTTAAAATAGTGTAGTTGTATATTACAATTGTGCCATCACGTTCGTCTATAATTGTGACATTTATAATAACCCAAGAGATTCCTGTATTATTATCCCATGTTAAATTTCCGACAACATAAAGGGTATCTCCATCTACCCACTTATCAGGGAATATATCATATTCAAGAGAATATGCAAGATTATCAATTTGTGTTACAGCTGTAATATCTATAGTCATAAGAGAACTATTTGAACTAATCATAAAAGGATTGGATAGGGTTATAAAAAGTGACCCATCTGTATGTTGAATTCTTCCTGTGAAATTTATAACAAAATTATATTCTCCTTGAGGACAAGTTAGCAAAATTTCACCGGAAAATGAATAAGTTCCATCCTCATTAATAAATTGTGTTTTTGGATCAAATAAATTAAGATGATAAGACACATCATTTAAATTACTATCAAGAAGTATGACTTCTACTTCTAATCCCTTGAGATCCTCACCTAAATCAGAGATTGTTCCTGAAATGGTAAAAGCATCAACATCTCTCAATATGACGTAATCATTTAAAATACTATCCACAGTAAGAGTCTTATTTATAATAATATAAGTTGAATTATAAGGATAAATTTCAGGACCATCTACATATTCTACTACAATGTAATGTAATCCCGCGTGATGAGCGGTAGAGTTAATTTCAATAATGAACTGTTTATATCCCCCCTCTGTACCATCATATTCACTAGAATTTAAAATATCATTCGTATATACATCTCTAAGTCGCACAATTGAGCCTGAAGGTGCAGGAAGACCGCCTTGATTTATCCAAACTTCAAAATTCGCAATTTGTCCAGGATTATACGTTGCAGGAGGATTTCCATCATTATAAAAAAGAGATCGATGATTTCCTTCGATTTTAAAGATTATAATAACATCAGAAGGATCCCATACAGTCAACTCATAATCAGCATTTGCATAACTCGAAAAATTACTATATGCGAATAAATTAAAAAAATGAGGAATAGGGAGAGGATAGTTAAATGTCCCGTTAAACCAGACTTGTAAGGTATAATTTTTTGCCACTGTTAAACTATCAACGCTAAATTCCGCATAAATCTCCCCATGTTCATTAGATTGAAGAGATCCACTTTCTAGTACCAAGTTATAAACTTCGATGGGTCCATCAAACATATGTATAGAAATTTGACCATATTTAATCTGTTTCGAATTAAATGTATCATTTATATTTCCTTGAATCTGAAATATATTGTAGGGGGAAGTTTTGTTAATTTCATGAGGTTCAGGCCAGATATTAAGATTAATACTAATGGGAGCATCTAATATAAAATAAGAATAATTCCGAAATGTTTCATATTGTGAATAGAGTAAATTTGGACCAGCAATACAATTATTAACATTATAATTAAATGTAGTTATCCCATTTATGTTTGTAATATTACTACCAATAAGAAAATCATTACATGAATAGTCATAGAAATCAACAACCTCTCCTTCTACCGGGTCTCCTGTTTCATTAAGTAGAATAGCCTTTAATTTAAGAGTGGAATACCTTGTAACGGTTGGGGATTCATAATTATAAGCCTCAAAATCATTAATATAAAATAATAAATTATATGTAGTTTCTTCAGTTACGTTAAAATCAATTCTATTACTTGAATCATTCATGATACCGAAAGCAAGAGGTATGCCGTTCCAACTGCCATTGAAATCAACTCGAATCTCGTAATTTCCTTTTGGTACCCATGAATTTACTTTTACAAATTCATCGAAATCACCATTTTCATCAGCATTTACATAATTAGTATCAAATGGAAATCCTATTTTATTGTTTGTTCCCTCATCTAATAATACGAATTCAACAGTAGCATTCTTTACTCGTTGATTAGCTATTGGATCATTAACAAAACCTTGAATTCTTGTGGTATTACTTATTGAACGATTAATCATTGTTGGATTTACACTTGTAAGATTTACCTCTATATCGCCATATACAGTATACATAGTCCAATTAATAGCTGATCCATATTGAGCTACTATTATGTGGGGACCAACAACTTGGGAGCTATTAATATTTACTAAAATCGATGCAGTCCCATTCAGATTTGTAGTAGCATTCCCAAGAACTGCACCATAAGTAGTATCAATAAAAGTAATTTCTCTACTTCCAACAGACTGATTTGTGCTGGAAGTTAAAATGGCAGTTAAGTTGGCTACTGGTCCTCTAATCCCTGCTGTAAAATTCGAGTTAACAGTTATATTAAAAGTGCTTGGGATAACAATTCCTCCACCTCCAGAAGTAACATCAAATTGGGTCCACATGCCATCCCCGTCGATCTCTGTCGGAACATAAATTTCAGCCCAATTAAAAATATTATTATATCTTATTATTATAGCATCCTTACCCTCAGATTGGTCCCAAATTTCTTCAATTTGACCAAAAAAATTGGGAGTTTTAAATCCATCTACAAAACGACTTGCTACACCAAATGCTCTAGAAAAAACACAAAAAGCAGAGACAAAATCAGAAAAAACACCCTTTCCTTGCTCCAAAAACCAATCCACGGTATCTCTTCCTTCTGGTGCTGATTGATAGTCATCGGGCGATTCAGGAAAAGTAAATTGTGATTGAAGATAATTGCGAATTTTAATAGCAATTGCAAAAGCGTTATCATTACTATTATCAATAATTAAATCTAAAGTATCGTAATGGGTTTGAAAGTTTAGTTGTGATGTATAATAAGAATTAAAATCAGGAGGAAATTGGATATATTGATTTAGTATATTTGTATATTCTGTTGAGGGAGGAGCAGAAACTAGAACTGCCGAATTATTAATATCTTGCTCAGAGGGTAGATCTGATCCAAATAATTCAAAACTCATATTGATGGAATCAGCAATAGAAAAATCAAGATTAACAGAAGTTGAATTGAAATCATCTTTTGTTAATGTTTCTGAATCTGGGACTAAATAAGGTGCAACAAAACTATCTTCTAAAATAAAAGGGGTGGGAAAAAGAATTGGAAGCCCCATAGTGTTTTGACCAACACTTGTTGATAATGGCATTTTAATTTTCACAACATCTTGAGATGAATATTGACTCCAATACTCCCCCAAGGAGATAAAATCAAATAGCAAGGCATTAGCAGTCGAAACCCATTGATCCCCTGTATATTCATCAAAACATTCATATCTCCATAATGCATCTGCTATGTCATTAACTGAATTGTAGTCATAAATCCTAAATTTTTCTATTAACCCCGCAGCTCCAAATAATAATGGAAGAAGCGCATCTGAAAACTGACTGAGATCTAAATCATCAACATCCCCATCCATCATATTCTCAATTAAATCAGCTAAATCTTGAGGATCTATGCTCTCAGCTAGCTCTGCTAATTGTTCAAGTGATAAATATTGCAATAATTCGGCTAAAAAATCAAGAGGGAGAGGAGGTACTACTAGTTCGGCATCTTCATATTCAGTATTAGCTTTTTCTTCACTAGGAAAAGGTCTTTGAGAACCAAAAATGAAGCTGGTTAAAACTACTGAGAAACCAAACAAACTAATTAATATAATAGCCACTAGTGCAACTCCAATAATTCTCTTCTTATTGATGGCGCTACCTAGTAATTCTTCCCTTAATTCTGACATATTAACTTAAAGTGGGCTTTTATTATTATCGAAAAAAAGTTTAGAATATTAATCGAAATTATTATATAAATAATTTTCTACATAATAAACAAATAATTTGAACTAATTTAAATTAATAATGGTTAGCTGTAATTCTTCTTCAAATAAATAAATTGCCGTTAAAACAAAAAAGATGTAGAGAAAATTACCCCAAGCTCAGAATTCAAATCCACACTTGGTACATACAAGCTTTTTGGCATAAATCGGTTTCGGAATATAGCTTATTATCCGAGATTTATCTTCAACTTCTTTGACAGCAAACCCTGAAGCACCACAGTTTGGGCATAATCTTCTTCCCGTTCCTGTTGGTATAGCGGGACTTGGCGTAGGTGTTGTAGGAGAGCTATAAGTTGAGCTAGGCTCATATCCGGGTGTTGATTGAGCGGTAATTCCTTGTGCTAAGCTTGATGGCATTACAGCTTTAGGCTCTTTAAGTTCGTTGATTCTTCTATCCCTATAGGCTACTTCTTCCTGTAATTTAGTAATTTGAGCTTGTAATGGACCAATTTGTTGTTGTAACACTGAATTATTTTGTTGTAAGTCTTGAACTTGCTGTTGTAGGCCTGGGATATGTGCTTGTAACTGAGCATTCTCGTCAGTAAGTTGATTAACTTGCTTTTGGTAGGCTTCAGCAGAAGTTTGAAGGGATTGGATTTGACTTTTTAAATGATTAATTTGATTGTCTTTTTCAAGAAGATGTGCATTTAATGTTGAACTTTGAGTATTAATCTCATTTAAACTGCTTTGCAATTGAATAATTTTTGATTCCCTTTCTTCAAGTTGAGTCAACACAGATTTATATTCTTCCTGTGAAGGGCCAGTAGAGATTGATGGTATAGATGTAGATGTAAGAGGGGGCGTAGAGTTAAAAGAAGGTTGGTTAGGTGTTTCAACTACAGGAGGTATTGTGTTTATAATCGGAGGGGGTGGAGGTGTTTCTAAGGGGGGTGGAGTTAACGGTTGTTCTGGCGAGGGACGTATTGGCGGTGGTGGTACTGAAGGTGGTGGCATTGAGGGAGGTGGCATTGAGGGAGAGGGTGTTGTAGGAGTTATTGAGGGAGGTGGCATTGGAGGTGGTGATATTGATTTTTTTTCTTTTTCTTCTTCATCTTCTCTCTCATATTCGTACGACAAAATGATCTCCTTATCTATTTTTATGATATAATAATTGGTTATTTATCTTTAATATAGTATTTAAGTTTATAAATTAATGTATAATTGAAATATGTAAATATTTCGAGTGAAGAACTTTAAAAGCAAGCCCAATAAGGTTTTAATTTTTCTTTTAAGGCGGGGATTAATCTTTTGTTAAAATAATTTAACAATTCGGATCTAGATTTTCTTGGTTGTTCTTTTATTAAACTCTCATCCTCATCATTAAGAACTTTTAAACAGTTATAAACAGCTCGAGCTTGTTTATCCAATTCATATCCACCTTCTAATGTTAGTAAAATCCTATTATTTGCATATTTTTGTGCGATTGTTTTAATTTTTTTTTAATAATTTGCAGGTGCTTGGTATGTCCAATTCATATCAGTATTTCTATCTGTCCAATGGGTATCAAAACCGGCTGAAATGAGTATAAATTCTGGTTTAAACTCTTTACAGATAGGCTCAATAATTTCATCAAAAAAGATAGGAATAGCATCATCAGTAGAGCCAGCGGGCATTGGATAATTAATAATCTTGCCTGTTCCTTTACCAGTGCCAATCTCATTATAGTTGCCTGTACCTGGATAAAAATTACCATATTGATGTGAATTAAACATGACTAATTCACCTGATTCCGATTTGGAACCTGGATAAAAAATCTTAGAAACAATTCCAATATGGACTTAGTTCTTCCTTTAATGCCGGGAACAACTTTTTGTTAACGTAATCGATCACTTCCTTTTTTGAATCACGAGATTCTTCTTGTATTACCTGATTTT
The DNA here is from genome assembly GCA_019894875.1 of Promethearchaeota archaeon. The sequence goes on from JAGXNR010000003.1 coordinate 82,387, forward strand.
CTTCATTATTAAGTACCCTTAAACAATTGTATACTGCCTTGGCTTGTTTGTCAACTTCATAACCCCCTTCAAGGGTTATTAGTATCCTATCATTAGCAAATTTTTCTGCAACTTTTTTAATCTCTTTTAGGTAATTTGCTGGTGCTTGAATAGTCCAACCCATATTTGTTAATCGATCTGTCCAATGAGTGTCGAACCCAGCCGATATGAGTATAAATTCAGGTTTGAATTCATTGCATATAGGAGATAGAATTTCATTAAAATAGGATATAATTATATCTTCTGTTGCCATAGGGGGCATGGGGAAGTTAATAATCTTTCCCTCACCTTTTCCTGAACCGGTTTCATCTATAAACCCACTACCGGGGTAAAGGGTTCTACCGTCTTGATGAGAGTTAAACAAAATTATCTCACCACTCTCGGAGCCATTAAAAAAGATCGATTGTGTCCCATTCCCATGGTGACAATCCCAATCAATTATAGCAATTCTTTTGATATTTTTTTTTCTGAAAAGATATTCTGCTGTAATAGCTATATTATTGAAAATGCAAAAACCGGAGAATTTATCAGAATTCGAATGATGTCCGGGAGGTCTTACCAATGCAAATGCATTTTTTATATTGCCATCCATAATCTGATCTGCAGCTTCTAAATTTCCACCGACTGAATATAAGGATGCTTCATAAGTTTTAGGTGATATAGCTGTATCAGCATCAAAATATTGAATTCGATGTGTTTTTGAACTTAAATCACATAAATTTTGTATTTCCTTTATTAATCTCTCTGTATGTACATATCTTATCTGGTCTAATGTTGCTTTCCTTGGCTTAATAATAGTATAATTTGGATCGTCCAACACTCCTTTCTCTTTTAAGAAATTCATGATTGTTATTAATCTTTTAGGACTCTCCGGATCTGTTCCTGTTTGATGTTCTAAATATATGGGGTCGTAAACAATTCCTATAGTCATGATGTCAAATATAGACTGTTTGAATAATATACTTTATGTTAAACTAATATTTTTTAATTTATCAAAAAAAGCAAGATTTTAATTGGAAATTCTAAATTTTGTTAAGTATTCGTTATATCCAATGTTATAATACTTTTTATATTTTTTTATGATTTTTTTTGAAATTTCTTTTCCATCATTATGTAACTTATATATTCTAGCATTTCTATATCCAATCCTATCAATACTTACTAAGCCATTGTTTTCAAGATATTTCAACCAACGTTTTACTTTATGAACACTGTATGCAGTTAAGTTTTGTAATTCTTTCACAGTGAATTCATTTTTATACCTAGTTTCGGTTAGATGATAAGCATCTAACATTATTTTTTCCCAAATTTCAAACTTTATCAATGGATCAGTAATTTTATATATTATTTTAGCTAAAATTGAGGATCTATCATTAAAAGCTAAATATGGAGAAAACTTTTTAAATTTCGCTAAGATAGTACCGTTTATGTTCCCAGTTCTTAATTTATATAAAGATAGGAAAGATAAAAAATCTAAAGATCAATTAATAAGTAAGAATTGAAAAATCTTTAATGAAATCTGGAAAGCTGATAAAAAATCCGTTCTAAATTTAATTATATATAAACTTAAAAAAGTTTCTTCATAAAAATAATTATATATGGACAATACCAAGAGATTTACTCTGAAAATTATTGTAATCGGCGAGGCGGCAGTTGGTAAGACCAGTTTGGTCAAAAGATTTGTATCTGGACAATTTACTACAGATTATCGCTCCAGTATTGGCACAAATATCTTTACAAAAAAGATTACTTTAGAAAATAACACAGAAATAACACTTCAACTCTGGGATATTGCCGGACAAGAACGGTGGATAAATATGAGACGTCCATATTATTCTGGGGCAAAAGGAGTAATAATTGTTGGGGATTTAGCAAGACTCAACACATTTGACCAGATTGAAAAATTCTGGGTGCCTGATTTAAATCGATATTGTTCTGCTATACCAATTATTTTGATTGCGAATAAAACTGATTTATCATATGAAATAGAAAAACGATATATTGAATCATTAGGGGAGCGTATAAATACTAGTTCAATTATTTTTACATCAGCAAAATCAGGTGATAACGTAGAATTGGCATTCAAGTTGATAGCTCAACACGTGATTAACTATCTTTACTAATTTTTTTTAGTTATACAAGAAAAATTAGAAAAATTCAAAAAATTAGAGTGATTCTTTATTTGTGAATTTGATAAATCCACTTTTTGGTTCATAAAGGGTTCCTTCTTTTATCAATTCTTCAATCGCATTTTCGATAAATTTCTTATCTAGTTTCTCTTCTAAATCTAAGATTTGAATTATATTAATTCTCTCTAACGGTTTCCAGCTATTTTCCTCATATATTTCTTTAAGTCTGTTCATTAGGGCCTCAAGTCTGTTCAAATTACTTCTTGATTGTCCAACAAAGATTCTATCCATATCAATTTTCCCAGAAGTTTCATCGTAACCAGTATCTTTAAGGAATCTTTTAAATAATTGCATGATATCTCCCACGTCTTCTTTAGTAACCTTGTCTCTTAATGCCATTTTTGCATAAGCCTCACTTAACCTCACAAGAGCATCCAAGTTTCTAGCTAAGATCGAAATAATTGCATCCTCACTATCATATTGACCTCTTAATTCCAAATAAAATTCTTTTATTCTTTCTTTAGCTTCATCCGATAGAATGGGGTGACATGTTCTTTTAGCATGTTTAATGTATTTTTTTAAAAGGTCCTTATGGATTGGTGCCGTGTTGTCACCATGATCATCAAATTCCTCTTCTGGCTTAATCATAGCATTTTTCAAAATAAATTCCGCCATTTGGGCATCTTCAGCAGAATTAGGTCGGTCTACTACAACAAAGATTAGATCAAAACGAGATAATAGAGATGGTGGCAGACGAATGTTTTGCGTAGGTGTTTTATATCTATCATATCTTCCGGAATGTGGATTAGCAGCCGCAATAATGGCTGTTTGAGCTTTTAAAGTAGCCACTATACCTGCTTTGGCAATACTTACCGTATTATGTAGAACAATTCCTTGGCTAATAAATGTGTGATTTGGTTCTACTGTTATATCATAAACCCACGGTGTATAAATCTTTTCCTTATTTTGGATACACTCAATTTGCTTAATTCTATCCCAATATATGTCTGATTCTATTAAAGAGTTTAAATAGTTGATTTTTGCTTCAACTTTTTTCATTTCAGTTTTAAGAGCGGAAACTATCTTTAATTTACAATTTTCTCTCTGTTTTTTGTCATATCCTCCTCTTTCATAATAATCAATATTACTTCGATTAAGACCCGTGATTTGTGCTAGAATCGCCTGAGAATACCCCGTTTCATCTCTAATTTCTTGAATATCAATATTTTTATCAAGTGTTTTTAGAATTTTTAAGAATTTATGTTTGATTAGAGTTAACTCTTTTTGAAAAACATTGCGAGTAATCCCATGATTTTCTTTTAAATGTCGATGGAAATACCCATCGTATGTTATTGCTAATTTATGCTTAAGATTAATAATCATTTCAATTATTGAATTTGGAAATATGTCATGATGATGTGTCTTAGGTCTATCAGGCTTAATTAAATTTCTGATTTTTTTAATTCTATGATCGTTATCTTGAATAATCTCTTCATAGAATTGAATTAATGACTGTGCACGAATGTAGACTTTATAGGAATCATTATACTTGTCATAAGTAATTCGAGAGTGAAGTCCCAATTTCAAGAGTAAATCTTGATAATCAGCACATAAACCTTTAGAAGCAGTCCGATAACATATTGCGGTAGATTCTACACTTCCATCACCTTTAAAAGCACTAATCAAGAATTCCTTGATTATCTTACGACTGCTGGATAATATTTTATTTGGTGCACGTTTAAATTTTGATTTTGTCATAACTTCTGGAAAATTCTCTATCATCCATTCATACAAATTAACTGATATATACCTAAGTGTTTTTAATCCATCATCCCTTTCATTTATAGAAGGTTCGATATTAAACTCATCTTTCATCAATTTATAAAAATCTTTAAGTAAAATGTCATCCATATTTGAAAATCCTATTTCTGCCCCAGAACCTTTATAACTATGGCCTTCACTAACTATATATCCAAGCACTCTTCCTAATTTAGGAGTTAAATGTCTTGGCATGGTCAATTCCTTAGCTAGCGGATGATTTGAGCCATTGTCATCATGTAGTTCAATAATATCACTTGAATTTGGTAAATATTTCGGTATTGGGATGAAATCATCTTTAACACAATCTTTTGCACAAATGCAGCTTAAAATACCTTCTCGAAACGCGAATATTGGATGTTCAGGTGTAACTATTATTGATCTCCCATTAGTAAATGTAATTTTATAAAAATGGGTGGGTGCTTTATGACGACTTACTCGATCTACATTAGTCTTAAATATTTTCTTAAAGTCACTTGTGAAAATTTTTAAATCATTAAATGGTAAAATTTCACAATCTTTACCATATATTATTTTATCTTTATTTTGTTTCATTAATTTATTGATAAATTCTCCGATAACAATTCGTCTACCATCTGCACTCAAAATTTCAGTATTATAATGATAAGATTGTTGTTCCATTGCCTCATGTAAAGCTGAGCGATCTGCTGTGTCCATTTTATCGAATTCATCGATAGCAGCTATCCCTCCATTAGCAAGTACCACAACACCTGCTTCAAGGTTCATTTGTCCTGTTTCTCCTTCCTTTATGACAGCAGCAGTAAGTCCAACTCCTGTTGATCCTTTACCAGAAGTATATAATCCTCTCGGGGATACATCGACAGCACCTTTTAGAATTTCTGATTTTCCAGTACCAGGGTCACCCACGACGAGAAAGTGAAGATCACCTCGTTTATATCCTCCACCTAGTTTTTTTCTTCTTGTTCCTCCAAATAGACTCAAGGCACATGCCATTTTTAATTGATCACGACCATATATACTAGGACTAATTGAACGAGCGATTTTTTTTTGGATCATCGGTTCTTTTGACAATTCTTCTATTTTTTTTTTATCTTCCTTTGAGAGATCAGTAATATGTTCACTTTTATCTTCAGGATCAATAAAATTGACATCAATGAAGGTTTTGAATAAAGTAGAGTTATAACTTTGGGTTGATTGAGCTAAAACGGATTTATATGTGCCCATTAACTTTATTCTATCCCCCGGTTTAACTGAATCAACTAAGTCATGTGTCAAAATTGCTTGAACTGATCTGGGAATTCTTCCAGGTGGTAAATCTTCCGGAATTTCTTGGATCATGATACTTTGCCAATCAATAAATTCTGAACTTTTTGAGATTAACCTGAAATCTGATTGAGTTTTAGCTTTGCATTGCTGATTAATGCAAAAATTGGGCCATTTAATTCTTGAAGTTAGTTGAATTACCTCAAATGTGCTCCCACATAACGCACATTCAAAAGTAGCTTTTATTATTTTTGGTCTAATAGTTGAACTTCTGATCAAAATCCCATTTGACCAAATAAAATTATCTATATTTTTTGCTCTAAGTCCTCTTAGGTTAATAAATAACGGGCATTTCTTATCATTAGTTGTAACCCTCACAAAGTAAGTTTGATTGTTTAATACTATTCCTTGGAATTTTAAACTGTTTTTAAATGCCTCAATAGCATCTTCTAATACCGACTCAGGATCGGTTTTTAGTTTATCTGCAATTTGGGGATCAAAGGCTAATAAATCCTCATAAAAAACTACTAATGTCTTTCCCCCCTTTGAGATTATATCGTTAATTTGATCTAAGTATTTATATACACCAGGTTTTTCTTGAAACAGACGATAAAAATCTTCAAACTTTTGAATTCTGTTTATTGGAATTGTCGGATTAGAAAGTGGGATTGTCGTGTCAAATCACTCTTATTTTTATATTTCGAATATTTTAATTATTTATTTTATGGTATTTTAATGATGAATATTAAGGGATAGGTTATTAAACTGTGAATAAATCCCCAAACATAAAAATTGAGTGAGAGAAAAGATTTAGTAATGGTCTTTCTAACTAGGTATTTTTAATTTATTTAACTTTCTCTTAATTGTTGAAGGGTTCCACATATTATTGGATCTTGACTCATCTCACATCTTATTTTTAAGACTGATATCACACGTTTTTTTATTTTTTCATTTTCATATTTTGCTGTTCTTCCTAAAATCAGTGAAATAGAACGCTGAATTTCAATAGATCCTGTATCACTTAAATTTTTTAAAAGCTTTGATAAAATTGGATTTAGTCCAACTTTTTGTATTAATGCTACAATACTGTTGATAATACTCGTTCTTACTTCCTTTTCATGATCACCCAATAATTCCACAATGTTATCAAATATTTCTTCAATATTATTACTATAAATCTTTAACAACCCCACAGCGGCTTCCCTTACTTTAGGATCTTCATTTGTTAAACAATTTAGAAGTTTTTTGAAAGGTAAATAGTCTTCATCGACTTCTTCGATTTTTGATAAAATTATTAGAGCCGATCGCCGAACCCACCCCTGTTCATCATCGAGTAAGGTTGTAAGCTTTTCTATTATCCTTGTTTTATCTTCTTGATGTTCTATAATAGCCCCCAAACTTGAAACCGCTGCCTCTCTAACAATCCAATCCTCATCCGCTAACGCTCTATTAATTAAATTATCAGTTACAACCATAGGATTTTTATATCCTATAATACCAAGTATTTTTGTACTTGTTTCACGTATGAATGAATCAGGATCTGAAAGAAAATTAGAAATTGATTGAATTGGAATGATATCAGGTGAAGATTTTGCAATCTCCAATATTGATTTAAATAAAACGACTCTCACAGATGATTCTTGTTCAGATAATGATTCAATAAATTCTGTTATAAATGGTTTTATTAGTTTAGGATCTGACTCATCATTATTCATTGCTGAGAATGATTTTATCAATTTAAATCTTGACAAAGTCAACTAAACATTTAACTT
>JAGXNR010000040.1 GCA_019894875.1 Promethearchaeota archaeon
GTTTTGAACTAGGCTTAAAATTACTTAAGAGGGGTGGGGTGCTAATTCCTGTAGGGTTACCGGCTTTTAACGAAGGACAAATGCAGATAAGTTTACATAGTTTAATAATAAAGGGTTTACAAATCGTTAGTTCTCTGGTGGGCAATGTAGAAGAAATGAGAGAGCTAGTCAATTTAGCAGCAGAGGGAAAAGTTAAAACTCATATAGGTAGAGTTGCTAATCTTTCAGAGATAAATCAAGTTTTTGAAGAATTAGAAAAAGGCAAATTCGTAGGAAGGGCAATAATTGATAATTTTGAGAAATAAAAGAGAAAAAAAAAAGTATTTGGATTTTAAAAAAATCTATAATGCTTTTAAGCCTTTGTCCATTTCTTCAAGCATTTCCTTAGTAAATTGTCCAGGATTCATTGATTCAGCATATTCTTGAATTTGGCGCAGTGAAAAGCCCATAGCCATTTGAGCTTGGGGACTTTCAATCATTGCTGCCATACCTGGAAGGCTTTTTAGGAAGGCTTCAGAAACAGGATCTGCTAATAGATCCCCTAAGGTATTTTCGATAGAAAATTTATCTGGCATTTTTTTTTTACTCTTTTGTATTTAATTATTTCAAAGTAGAACTTTGATGATAGTTTTTAATTCGTTAATAGATAAAAACCTTTTTTTAAATTTCGTTTTTTGAAAAAATATTGACATTATCAAGAGATATTTATTTTAAAGAAAAAGATTGTAATAAGCCTAAATATTACATTTTTGATTTTATAGTAAATATTTATATGAAACTATTTTCATCTAATTAAATTTTAAGTAAGATTTGCATGGAAAAAAAAAATAAAAAAATTTTAGAAATAGTATTAAAAAAATCTTTTTTTTACAGTGCCTTTAATCCAGCATCTAGCATATCGAGTTGTTCCTTTGTCCATTGTCCAGGATTCATCGATTCAGAATATTCTTGAATCTGGCGTAATGACATTCCCATAGCCATTTGAGCTTGAGGACTGTCAACAAGGGCTGCTAGATTTTCTCTAATGAATTTTTCAGAAACCGGATCTGCTAAAAGATCGCCTAATGTCATATCGACAGAAAATTTATCTGGCATTTTTTATTTTCTCTTTATTATTTAAAATTATTAAAGCAAGACTTTAATGATAGGATTTAATTCGTTAATTGATATAAATTTTTTTTTAAATTAGTTTTAAAAAAACACCATCATTTAAGTTCATCTCTGGTTTAATGTTGCTTAGATAATATGTAACTATTTTTATTTTAGATCTTAAAAACAATTATTATATAGTGAAAAAAACAATGAAAAAAGTGTCTAATAAAAGAGTCGAACTAATGGCACCCCTAAAGAATTTTAAATCTTTAAATGCCATCATTGGTAAAACAGATGCGGTTTATTTTGGTGTTGAAGCATTTAATATGAGGATGTATAGTGACAACTTTAAATTAGAGGAGCTAAACGATATAGTAAAAATATGTCATGATAATAATATTCAAGCATATCTAACAACAAATGTAGTAATCTATGAAAACGAATTTCATTTGTTGGAGCAAATCTTAGATAAAGCAGTAGAAGCAGAAATTGACGCTGTAATAATTCATGATGTAGGGGCACTAAATTTAGCGAAAGAAAAGGGATTAAATTTTCATATCTCAACTCAAGCAAATATTTCCAATTCTCAAAGCGCATTGTTTTATGAAGCATTAGGTGCCCAAAGGTTAATACTTGCACGAGAGTTATCACTAGAACAAATCAAAGAAATCAAAAGTAAACTGAGGAATGCTGAAATTGAAACTTTTGTTCATGGTGCACAATGTACTTCAATCTCAGGTCGATGTTATTTTTCTGCTGAAGTTTGCCAATCTCAAGATTATTCCGCAAATAGAGGAAAATGCGTCCAACCATGTCGGAGAAAATGGAGAGTCTACGATGATCAAAATAACGAGTTTCTTTATGACGGAGTTTTTTTTATCAATGCAAAAGATCTTTGTATGATTGAACATATTCCAGAATTAATCGAAGCTGAAATAGATGCGTTTAAAATTGAAGGTCGTATGAGGGATCCAATCTATATAGAAGAAACAACGTCGTGTTATAAAGAAGCGATTGATGCTTATTACGAGAACAATTTTTCTCAAGAAAAAGTTAACGGATGGATTACACGCTTAAATAAAGTCTATAATCGCGGATTTTCTACGGGATTTTATTTTGGATTGCCACGGGGGAGTGAAATACAAAGAGAAATTGACGGAAATATTTCGAATTACAAAAAAGTTGAAATTGGTAAAGTTTTAAATTACTTCCCTGAAAAAAGAGCAGCAAAAATTCTTTTGACGTCAGGGAGTTTGAAATTAAAGGATGAGATTTATATCATTGGGACTCATACTGATACATATTTAAAGCAAGAAGTAAATTCTATTCAAATCAAGCAAAAGAAGAATCTAACTGAAACTCCATTCATCACATCAAAAAAAGAACGATTAGCAGTTGGAATCATAGTTGATAAAGTAGTAAAAAAAAATGATAAGGTATTCAAGTTAGAACAAATTTAACATTTAACGGGCTAGAATTCACTTAACAAAATAATAGAAATTTAACAAAAACGAGATTTAAAAAAAATTAGGTTAGTCCCATTTAGGACCGCCACCATTTTCAACTGAACTGTCATCGTCTTCTGAATGTATACGCTTCAAATCAATATCTTGATACCCAGGGAGCACATTAAGTATTCTTCTCGTGGCAAATTCGACATCTTTTGCAGATGCAATAAATCGGCCTACAATCAAAATATCTGCTCCTTGTTCTAAAGCATATGATGCAGTTCTTGGCTCAATACCTCCAGCAACGGCAACCAATACTCTATCTTTTCCTGAAGCTTTCTTTTGGGATTTATATAATTCTTTTATCTTCGGAATCAAACCCCAACGGGCTTTTTGAGCGGCATCATGCGAAATTTCTCCTGCAGCTGATTGTTCAACATCTATTGCTCTGTGTAGTATCACGACATCAGGAGTTTGCTTTAGGGAACTTAACTTCTCAATAGGATTTTGGACTTCCATTGTATCAACAAAAGCATGAATACCCATTCTTTGGGCTTCTAAGATAAATTTATCAAGTGAGGCAGTCGCAGCTAAGCCACTTGCTACGACAGCGTCAGCAGTTGCATCGAAAGCAAAATCTACTTCTAGCTTGCCAACATCCAATGTTTTCAAGTCAGCAACGATGAATTTTTCCTTAGCGACCTCCCGAATCTGTTTAATCGATTCTACACCATATTTCTTAAGAAAAGGTGTTCCAATTTCTAAGATTATTCGGTCACTCTTTGGTAATTGTTGGACAACTTTTATTTGTTTTTCCAAAGCGGGATGATCTAATGCTACTTGAATGTAAGGTGGACGCCACAATCTTGGAACCCTTATTCCTGCAACTGGATGTTTTGCTCTATCTTTATCATAAAAGATCTTCTCAATTGGAGGATATGACTTTAAAGCTCTTTGGATTGCTAATTTTGTAGCCCCATAATTATATTGATAGATCTTTCGATAATCTTTGGCTGCAGGATGAATAAATACACTTACGATTAGTAGCCATTCATCTACCTTATTTAAAGGAATCAAGCCTTCTTCGACAGCATCTGCGATTCCTTTTGCTACTGCTGCTTGTGCGGGACCGAAAATTTTATTAGCATCTTCCATATCTGATATTGTTACTTTAGGTACGATTAAACTAATTGGTTTAGATAGAAGATTAGGTCGTATTGCTGCAAGCAATGCTCCATGGCCCTTTGAAGGAGTACTAAGCGCATTAGCAAATGAAATTCCAACAGGTCCATCTTTTGAACCAATTATTAAATCAATATGAGCTAGGTTGTCACCCTCTCCTATCAGTGCTTCTCCGATAAAATAATCACTTTTAGCCATACAAATTTCCTTTTTAGGTTATTATATTATTCTTTTATAATTTTGTAGAAATTAATTATTTATAATAGTGTATTTTTGAGATAACACTACAATTATCTAGATTTATCTAGAGTTAATAAAATTATTGATTGAATTATTACTCAGATATCTTTGAATGGGTATGTGTTAAAAATAACTGAAATAAATTGATTTAGACATTTTAATTTGGAGATAATAGAGAGTGAAAGAGTGTTTTCTTATTTTTGTATCTCCATTATTAAATCGCGTATGCGATTAAGCCCAGAAGTAAGGTAATCTTGGGGTAATCCATAACTAATCCGAAAAAATTTATCCATACCGAAATGGTCACCGGGCACAATAAAGACACTTTTCTCCTTACGTAAACGCTCCGCAAATTCAGTGGAATTAATATTGAAAAGATATCGAACGAATGCGATTGCGGCTGCTTGAGGTGGTACAACACTAAATGTATTTTCATGGTCATCCATCCATTTTTCTAAGATTGGATAACCGTTTCGTATATAATTACGAGCACGCTGTATAATGCGCGGTCTCACTTCTGGTGAGAGAGCAATAGCAGCAAGTTTATTAGATAGCATCGTAGCACTTATTGTTGTGTATTCATGTCGAGCCCAAATATCCTCTATCATATTAACAGGAGCAACTGCCCAGCCAATTCGAAGTCCGGGTAAGCCATATGCTTTACTCATACTGCCTACAGCAATTACTTTTTCATAAAGTCCATAGAAAGAAGGTGTTTGCTGTTCAGTTAAACGCTCAGCACCACTATAAACCTCATCAGCTAAAATCCACGCCCCCGAATCTTCCGCTATACCAATGATTGAACCCATTTCCTTTTTAGTTAGAATATACCCCGTTGGATTATTTGGATTACAGACTGCAATCAACTTGGTTTTTTTAGAAACAACATTATTTAACTCATCTAAATCTGGTGCCCATTTATTTTTTTCAAGCAGATGGAATGTTTTTAATTTAAAATTGTGGTTCTTAGCAATACCCCAGATTTGCATATAATTAGGCAGCATGATGGCGAGTTCATCTCCTTTATTAAGCAGTGTAAGCGTTGCGTTATAATTTGCTTCAATAGCCCCTCCAGTAACAAGAACATTATCTTCTTTGGCATCCACATATAACGCAGCGATATTTTTCCTTAATTCTGGGATACCGTTCACATGGGGATAATTTAGATCTGTAGTAAGTAATTGGTTAATATGATTAGGATCATCAGATAGCAATTCACTGAGCGTAATTGGGTGAACTCCGCTTTCGGATAAGTTGAATTCGACATCTTGTTCATATTTAGACATCCATCTTTCCATAAGAAAAGGTTGAAATTGTGACATTTTGCTATTATTTTTTATTTTGAACTAATATATGAATTATATTTTAAATGATTCATTCATAAGTGTTTTCTTTTAAGGTTTTAAAGATAAATGTAAACTCAATGTTAGAGCAATTTTAAATCAAAAGTCGCAAATTATATATACCAAAATTGACATTTATATCAAAGAAAAAAATAAAATATTAAGATAGAAGGGGTGAAAAATAATTGACATACACGATTGCGGAGGGTAAATTCCCAAAAAACCCGAAATATGGCAACGTCTTAGAAGTTTGTAGAAAGGATTTCAGAAAGATTAAAGATGTAGAAGAAAATAATATGGATGAATTCTTTTATACCCGAAATGTGCCATTTACTCAAACAGCTATTGACCCAAAGATAATAAATGCCCAGAAAGAAAATATTGAAAGTATAAGGGAACTAATTAAAGAAGGTAGAGAAGATGTAGCGTTTTCTTTATTTTTTAGAACATTTCCAACGTGTCTACCTCACAGATCGAACCGGTAAAAAAACCGGAGCCTAACTAAGTTAAGTTAGCTAAATTAATTCACTTGATTTGGGTTTCCAGAGATATTTCTCCAGATTAATTTTAAAATTATCTAAAAATGTAATATCTTCTAATTCCAGTAGGTTTTTCTGATATTGCCTATCTTCAATTGATTTCATTGATAAAGAACCATTTGAGCTTATTACACGATGCCAAGGGAGGTGATATTTCTTACTCGATGAGTGTAAAATCCATGAAACTTGTCGTGCGGCTCTGGGATTTCCCGCTAATCTAGCTATAAACCCATAGGTTAGGACTTTTCCTTGTGGGATACTTCTAATAATATCAATCACACTTTGAGTAAATTCAGTAGGAATTTTAAGGCACCATTTAATTTTGTTTTTAAGAATTGTTATTTTCTATTAAATTTTCTTTCGATTTCCTTAGCGGTATGATAGAGATTTTCTAGCTTTACTCTGTTCAGTTGGGTTGTTTCAAAAATTAAGTGTTCACAATCGTATTTCGCGAAATTATTTTCTATTATATTGATTTTAAATTGCTCTTTTTCATCCCATAAGCGAGATCCCGGGTAAGGTGTTGCTACGAAATAGTTCAATGTATCATTTTCATCTAAAGGTAAATTACTAATATAATTTATCGTTTCTTGAAAGGTTTCTTCAGTTTCACCAGGCAAGCCTAATACGAAATATGCTTGGATTGGAATTTTGTATCTTTTTAAATGTTTTATTCCATCTTTTACTTTTTCTGGTTCTTGAAATTTAAAATTTTTGCTTAAAACATCAATACTAGCAGATTCTATGCCTGTTGCTATAAGCATACAACCAGCAGATTTAAGTAAGCGTGCGTCTTCATCTGTTATGGTATCCACACGAATTTCACAACCCCATGGAATATCTATATTATGTTCAATGAACATATTACAAAACTCTCTAAAGAAAGTACTATTTATGTTGATATTGTCATAAAAATTAATGTATTTATAGGTTTGCAACGCTTGAATTGCTCTTATCTCTGATAATATTGAAGAAATACTTCTGATTTTTGTTTTTTTGAATAGTTTTTGCCTTGAGCAAAATGAGCATTGATTAGGGCACCCTCTATTAACTATTACATTAGCAATAGTGTAATAAAAATAATCTTGAGCTAATTTGTAACGAGGGGGTAAAGGTAAATTTTCTAGATCAATTTCATAAGTACCAAGATTTACATTTAACTTCCCTCTTGAATCATGAAAGGCTAACCCCTTAATCATTTTTAACTTTTCTTCATTTTTCTTTAAAATTTTGTTGTTTTGTTTTTGAGATATTAAGATTTTAACTAGCTCAAGCAGAGAATTTTCAGCTTCTCCAATACAAATGAAATCGATTAGATTTTCTGATTTTTTATCATTTTCTAAGATTTCTTTATACATAAATGTGACATGTGGACCTCCTAAAATGATATAATTATTTCTGTTTTGTTTTTTAATAATCCTTGCGATATCAATAGCTAGATGGAATGTGTTGGTCAATGACGTAATCCCAAAAATATTGTAATTTTTTGCCTTCTCCTTAATGACATCTTCTATTTCTAATTCTGTAAAATCTAAATACTGCTCTAGATCTAAGATATCAACAGAAATATTGTTATTATCTAAAATTGCTGTTAAATATAATATTCCCAAATTTGGCTCTCTAAAAAAAGTTCTCTGAACTTCTGGTGCTTTAGAAGTTTTAGGATTGATTAATAGGATCATCTTTTGGGCCATTAACCTTTTCATTTTGTAATTTTGCGTCTTCAGGCATTCGGTTTGGGATCTGAAAAGCATTTATTAAAGCTTCGATGGTACCTGGTTTATTATATTTTTCCTCAAAAATTATGGGGATGTGTAATTCCAAAGGAGGAGCATTGTCATCTTTATTAACATATAACTCAATTCCCTGTATTTTGCGATCTTTAATTATTACTCTAGTAGAATAGTTATGATCTTTAAAGAAAGTAAACCCATTATTTAACCGACCTAATATTACAGGTTTGGTAGTATATTTCTCTTCTTTAAGAAATGATTCAGCAAATTCTTCGTCAGTAAAAATTTGACCACCAATTATCATAAATCTTCTAAGCAAGTTTTCTGGTTGCGGAAATTGAGAGATATATTCAATTGCTTTTTTAATATTAGGGCTTAAGATTGATGTATCGATTATACCCTTGTCTTGTGTCGGTTTTGAAAAACTTTTTTTGTCAATTGATTTAGCTCTTCCTACCCCTAATTGCTTATCTACTATTTCCTGAAATTCTTTATTAGCAGTGGAATACATATTTAATGGATATACTCTGTAAAATAATTTTAATTGTTGACGGAGCATACCTGCTAAAATCCCCCCATAAATTTGAATTTTAAGTGAACAGCGAGACCCATTATATGTCCAAATTCTTTTTGTATCGTGATCTACAAGTAAAAATGCCTTATTATTACTCCCATTGTTTATTATATCACGAACTGTGGTACCTTCTACAATTTCTTTTGTTTCCATGAATGGAAATTCTTTCAGCTCAATTACTTCAAAAATCTGCATATAAGATTATGATTGAAAATTTTCTATAATTTTAATAGGAAATTATTGTTAAAATAAATTTCATTATATATATCTGTTCAAAATATTAATCTAATTCCAATCCATAAAATTTTTATGAAAATCTACATTTTTGAAGTTAATCTTATATTTTCAAATTCGAATATGATATATCGTGTCATCAGAAAAAATTGTTTACAAGTTAAATATTAGTGGTGGAGATAAAGGCTCTGGAAAAGGGATGTCTAAACTTATTGAGATTGATGAAAAGAAATTTCGATTTGAAGGTATGAAAATCGGTGAAATAATTAGAGGGGGATTAATAGGTTTTCCAAACTATGAGTTTCAAATTACCGGTGGAAGTGATTCTAGTGGTTTTCCGATGAGAAAAGACGTTCACGGCCCTGTGAAAAAAAAGATTCTTGTTTCCAAGCGTGGTAGTGGGTATAAACCTTTAAGAAAAGGTCAAAAGAAGAGAAAAACAGTACGCGGAAATGAAGTCACATATGACATGACTTTAATCAATTTAAAGGTTGTAAAATACGGAGAAGCCGAACTCTTTAAAAATGAATAAGATTAAATGAATTAAAAGATGATAAAACATGGCTAAGGTCAAAAAATGCAGTTTCTGCGGATACGACATAGCAATCGGTCGTGGAATTATGTTTATTAAAAAAGATGGTACAATTTTCAATTTTTGTACGAGTAAGTGTAAAAAAGCACTGTTGATATATAAGAAAAATCCAAGAAAAACTAGATGGACTTCTTACTACGGAAAAGAATAGATTTTCTTATCCTAACTCATTCTTCTAAAAATTTCAAAAAGAAAAGATTATTGCAATCGAGGAAACTTAAGTAATTCATCTATGAGGTCAACATGCGAGACCACCATTCTTTTGCAGCAGAATCTTTCAATTCCTAATTCTTTAAAGGCTTCTTCAGCAGGTTCACCCTTTTCTATAAGCTCTAGGTAGGGCTCGTAGATATGAGCGATTAATTTTCCGCATGAAAAGCAGCGGATTGGTATAATCAAATAATATCCTTCTCCAAATGTTCATTCTGGTTAATAAATTTCATAATAATAAAACTTATAACGACTATAAACTATTAAATGAATAGAATAAAAAAAACTTTTCTATTTTATTTCAGTGCGAAATATTCGTCCCAAATCTCTTGGTACTTTCCAAACCATGAATCAAGCTTCTTAAATTCTGCTTGAAAATATCTATGCTGGGCTCCCATAACCCGTTTATCAGGTAACTCGGATAAAATGATTTTAAACTCTTCAAATTTCGTCTTAAACATCTCTTTGTGCACGGGAAATCTTCCATAATTGTGCCTAAAAACGCGATAATCCAAGATTCGCTGGGCTCCTTTTATCGTCATCATACTCCGTTTAAACGATGGATAATACGTGTATTTCTTATGATACGACTCCAATAGATTATTAGTGGTTGGAGTGAACGAGTTTCGCTGGTGGGCTATGATTTTTGGCAACCACCCTTCCAACTGCTTTAATGCAGTATGGAGTTCTATAATCTTTTTTCCTTTCAGCCTTTGTTGCTATACTTACAATAATGATACGACGTAGAAGACGGTAAGAATTATTTTTAAAACTCTTTTTTTATCTTTTCTTAAACTTCCTATAATTTCTTAATATTTTGTATTTCTATACTAAGTCTTTACCCTTTTGAAGTAGAGATTTCTGAAGCCTCAATTCAAGAATACATTCCCTTTTTTGATAAAATTGAACAGTGGCTGGAATTTAAATTCAAAGATTCAAAAGAGATGTATCTGAATCCTTTAAGAAATAACCATGAATATCTCCAGATGGAAAGGTAAAAACAGGCTCAAGTATTTAGAACAATTGCTAATGTTCAAATAATCTGGAGTTGTTAGTAAAATTTCTAACTACATTAATCTAATTTTTTGACCTTGTAATAAGGTCTGACTGGTAGGGGTCACCTTTCTATTAATTTATGCATTTATTTTAGAATTAGAAGAATTGACACAAATAAAGGTTTTTCTGGGTTTCAGGAATAATTGTATCCTAGATTATGTAGAAACTACCAGAATATCATTTTCTTACATTTTTCTAAGATCTGCAAATTTGTATCAATATAATACTCTTTGATAGGTATGTCAAAATTTATAAGACAAAATTTAGGCTAATATATCATGCAGTTTCGAAAAAATATGAAGTTAGGATTATCTTTCATATTTTTGCTTCTTATAATTACTACTAGTATTTCAGTTATAGATCTTTCTCCAAGAAGTGAGCCATTTGATGATAGTTCACTTTCGATAAGTGCGTTAGAAGATGGATACGAACCTAATGACTATTACTATGAAGCATATTACCTATCGTCAAATGAAGGAATGTGGCTTAGTTCGATCAATGGTACTGGCACTCAATGGGACGATGATTGGTATGAAGTTTATGTTGATTTTGGGGAAGAACGGATTTATGTTGAGTTAACATTTGATCATTCAATGGGGGATATTAATCTGGAAGTATATTATTATGACGGGAGTTTGACATTCCTTGATGGGAATTATTCTATAGATAATAATGAATACATTGATGTGAATACACCGTGGTCAGGAACATACTATATTAAAGTGTATTATGAAAATAATGGAAACTCATACGACCTAAGGTGGGAAGATCTCAGCCCAATCATTACAGACGATAATTACGAAGAAAATGATTATGATGGGCAAGCATATGATCTCAGATCGCACGAAGCATGGTGGTTAAGTTCGATAGACGGAATGGGTATTCAATGGGACGAAGATTGGTACATTGTTAATTTAGATCCTGGAGAAGAACGAATACATGTTGAATTAACATTTGATCATTTTATGGGGAATATTGACTTGGAAGTGTATTATTATGACGGGGGGTTGACTTGGCTTGATGGGAGTTATTCTTCAGATGATAATGAATATATCAATGCGGACGCACCTTTCCCGGGAACATACTATATTAGAGTATGCAATGGTAATAATGGAAATATGTACGACCTATTCTGGGAAGACTTACCCCCTTCTACCGGAGATGATGATTGGATGGAAGAAAACGATGATTTTTGGAGCGCATGGTATGTAGACCCTAGTTATTATCCTGATTTGAAGATTGCAGGCTATGATGAAGATTGGTTTCAAATCTATTTAAATGAAGGTGACACAATCGATATAAGTATATCCTTTGACCATTCTGAAGGGGATTTACAACTAAAACTGTATGATCCGTCATATAGTCAACGTGCAGAATCCTTATCCAATTACGATGACGAATTTATATCATTTACAGCAGATATGCAAGGAAATTGGAGAATTCATGTATATCATGAGTACGGAGATTCTGATGTAAAATATGAATTAGATATAAAGCTTTTTGTTTTACAGGAGGATAATTATGAGGAAAATGATTTTTCATGGGATGCTTACAGCCTTTCGCCGTTTGAAGGATGGTGGTTAAGTGATATAAGCGGCTTCGGATTTCAATCTGATGATGATTGGTATGAGATTTATGCCGAACCCGGTTTCGAACTTCTAATTATTAAATCTTACAATTTTGGGGAGGAAATCCTACTCGAGATTTATGATGATAGCCATAATAAAATAGGAGGAGGTTATTCTCAAGATGATGATGAACTCATGAGCTTCAACCTACATTCAAGTGGAACGTACTA
This sequence comes from Promethearchaeota archaeon, assembly GCA_019894875.1. The sequence continues at coordinate 12,042 of JAGXNR010000040.1, forward strand.
TATAAAAGTTTACGGTTCTAACAAGGGGTATTCCTATGACTTCCAATATTTTATCATGTGTCTTTTGGAAGAACGAACATGGCTTAGTAATTTTTATGGGTTGGGTGTTCAGGGAGATATAGATTTTTTCTATATCGATGTAACCCCAGGATTCAGGCATTTAGAAGTTGAGCTTCTATTTAATCATATTCAGGGGAATATAGATATGACACTCTATGATGGGGAAGGAAACTTAATTATTACAAGCTCTTCTCTCGATGATAATGAATACATCGACACTTTCCTTTCATATCCTGGGATATATTTCCTTTTAATTCAAGGAGACAACTTAGGGAATGAGTATGATCTTTGGTGGGATGATGTTAAAACTGATCTCAGATCTGATGATGCGTATGAGCTGAATAATGACCTATCATCTGCTTTTGACTTAGTATCAAAACCCAGAATATCGTTATGGGATATAGATGGTTTAGCCTTACAATTTGATGAAGACTGGTACGAAATCTATGTGGACGACACACATTTACAATTAATCGTGGTAGTAAAGTATGATTCTGCAGAAGGACACATGGGTTTTGACATTTTTGATGTTAATCAAACCAAAATAACAGGGAATTTCACGGCGCATGATAATGATTATATCGATTATAAGCTCCAATTGGCGGGTACTTATTATATCAAAGTTTACGGTGATAATACGGGAAATGTATATAATCTATGGTGGGGATTTGAAGAATTAGAGCCAATCGAGATGATACCGGGATATGATTTATTAATATTGCTAGGGTCAATTATTGGTATTTCTGTGATAGTAATCAAGATTAAAAGAAGCAAATTTAAACATCATTAATTTTTTTTCTCTTTTTTTCTAATATTTCGATTCCATTTAGATAAAGAAATATAAATCCATAATTTTATTTAATACTAAAGGTGTGTTGCTCATTTCAGAAAGAATTACAGAATCCAGCAGTTCGGCATATTCAAAGGTAGTTAGTTATCTGGATTCATTATCAGTAAAAGAGATTGAAGTCTTAACACCCCTTAAAATAGCAGAGCACCTAAATGTAGATAAAGGAACTGCTGGTATTTATTTACATGAATACCGCACAGAAAAGAACATTGCTCTACAAACAACAAAACAGAAAGTTTTCAAATATTTAGATAGTCTCTCAGAGGAAGATCTACTACGCATAACTTATACTAAACTTGCTAAGAAACTAAAGATAAATGAGAATACCGCAAGCATGTATCTAACTAAATATCGGAAATCCCTACAAGAAAAAATCCATCAAGACACTAAATCCCAAATGAAACTAGTTTTTGAATTTATAGAGAAGAACCCAGATAAAAGAATGGCAATAGATATCGCAAAGGAATTTCCTCAAATTGAGGCTGAACTTATATCTTCGTATGTTTCCAAGTGGTATCGATTGCATCCTGATCTACAAATGGAAAAAGGAGCTAGGGGAATTGCAAAACTAAAAAACTGGACTGAAGAGGAATTAGAATGCTTAAGAGAGCATAAATATCGCGTGTATTGTAAGATAATGAAGAGATTAGAACGAATTCCTAAACCAAGTTATAGTCAACCAACAATGGATCATTTTGAAGATATTAAAGGAGAATTATCAGAGAAAGAAAGAAAAGAATACACTCAAGAAAAAGCATTAGACATTTCTACAAATAATGCTCTTTTCTTGCTTGAGAAAGTATTTAAGAAGTTCCCTGAGATAGACTTAAAAAAAACAAAATCAATAGTGATTGAGTTAAGGAAGAGACTCGCTAGTTTAGGAAGAGATCGACCAGCTTCCACCATTGTTGGAACCGCGATTTATTTGGCAAACAGAGATTTTACACCCTCAGATACGAATAAAATTATGGAGAAATTCGGTAAATGTAGTAGAGCTTCGATATCCCAACTATGTGATCTTCTCAGGATGAGAAGAGGATTATCAAATATGTAAGTACTGTGAACGTTTATCTAATCTCATATAATAATTCACAGTTTAGATAATTATACTACCAAATAATTCACAAAGAATGTAAGAATTTTCCATAATAAATTGGAGAAATACCCCTCATAGATCAAGAATTTAGCTTATTTTACAATTTTTTTCTCAAAATAAACTGGAAAAAATCACGAAATCCTACAAAAAGGTGAATTAGAAATTTCCATGACTGAAACCTAAGTTCTGTGAACAGAGTAATAAATTATACTTCGCTTATTTTAGTATGGAGAGAAAAAATTTCATTTTTTTTATGGTGCTGAAATGAAAGAAGAGTAAAGACATTAATACAGGATCAGCAAAAAAAATTAGTAAGTCAGAAATGCATCATTTTTCTTCTAAGTTTTTGAAGCGTGAAACCTATTTTAATAAGAATAGAGAATCGCAAGATTTGAACCTATAACTTGAAATATAAGAGTTTTAATAAATTATTACTCTGTTCACAGAAGTATTATTCAAATTCTCAAAACAAGTGTAAGGAGTGTGATAAAAAAATGAGTGAGATAAAAAAATGAGTAAAGAAGATAGTTTATGACAGCGAAAATGACGAGTTCGGTCATTGTAAAGATGCCAGATGTCAATATTGTACTAGGTTTCAATTGAATTTGTGTCCTGGATATGACGCAATTCATAATCAAGATAAAGAACCATTTTAAAAAAATTTTCTGGTTTTTCATCCCAAATGAAAAATTTTATCTTTAATCTTGTATTAATAATTGTATCGAATATCGATGATTTATGAAAATATATTAAATATATTTGAAGGAGATGGTTAAAAATATCATATATTAAATTTCAAGTTCCTGATAAATTAAAAAATCAGCTGAAGAATGCCTTAAGTACAATTGCAGAGTCTAGAGATTCGAAGATACGAAAGGGGATGAACGAAGTTACTAAATCAATTGAAAGAGTACAAGCAAAAATCGTAATCATGGCTGAGGATGTTAATCCTCCAGAGATATTATTCCACATACCATTATTATGTGAAGAAAAAGGTATTCCTTATAGTTATTTAACAACCAAGAAAGAGCTTGGTAGTGCTGCTAGAATTAATGTATCAGCAAGCGCATTAGCGATAGAAAATGTAGGAACTGGAAATGATGGCATTTTAAATGATGTAATTAAGAAAATGGAAGAAATAAAAAAGTAGAATAACTTGGTGAAAAGATATGGTAAAATTAGATAAAACTAGGGTAGTTAATGTTAGAGATCAATCTACACCAGCCCAGGTTATTCAAATAATTGGTCGAACCGGTCTTACAGGGGAAATAACGCAAATTAAGGTTCGAATCTTAGATGGACCAGATAGAAATCGAATTTTAACTCGTAATGTCAAGGGACCGATTAGAATGAACGATGTTGTAATTTTAAGAGAAGTAGAACGGGAAGCAAGAAAAATTCGAACGCGGAGACGCTAAAATCGAATTCAATCTTATTAAATACCCCCGTTTAGGTAAAAATTTCTTATTTCTTTTTATTTGTTTTCTCTATTTCATATGATATAATTTCAGTTTATTTTAAAAATCTAAAGTTAAATCATTTTATATGGCAACTTCTAAAAATATATATAAACTAATTATTTCTTTAAGTATTTTTGTGGGAATAATCTGTATATTATGTTTATATTTATTCACACTACAAATAATACTTGATAATATAATTGAGGGCACGTTACAAATTGTTCTAATCATCTCAACTAGAATAGTAATCCTCTCAATTACCACGTATTATTTGTTTCATAAGTGGTTTCATCAAGAAGCCCAGTATTTATCCGATATCCCCTTTTTACTGGGTTTGTTTTTTCTTATCTTAATTTTTGGAAAATTTGTAGATTTGCATTGGGATCTTACATTTCTGGTATATGATGAAGCTACAGTACTATCTTATCTTAAATTTCGATTTATTTTAATCATTATTGAAGTTGCTCCTTTACTATTTTTAGGTCTTGAGATCATTTTCTTTAGAATAGAAGACAAATTCCCAAGGTTAAAAGATAAACGGTATATGAACAAACTTAGAGCAAAAATAATGGCATTAATTACAGGTATAGAATTGGTTGTTGTTTTCATAATTCCAAATTTTACGATAATGGGGATGTTTCTCCCTGTTATTTTAATTCCTTCACTTATCGGGATAGTTTACATCTTCTTTCTAGCGTATAGGTTAAATAGATTAACAGTTGTAAAACCAAATATTCTAACTATCGCTTTTTTCCTATATTTACTTTCGAATGTTTTTAGACCTCTCATGCAAAATATTTTAGGAGATAATCCAAGTTATATCATAATTGTTGAGTGGGTTGATTTAATTATATTTATCGTAATATTTTTAGGTTTATACAAAAAGAGTTAATTTTCCTCAAAGATACCTAAATTTTTTGATAAATGATATGTAAAATCAGAAACTTATTCAATTTGTTTTTTCTCAATTAAAATTTCAAGCTCGGATACAAGCCAGCACAATTCTTCAAAGGTTGAGCTTGATTTAAGTATTTCTTCGGTTTTTTTCTTAATTTCATTTGCTAAAGGCTTTTCTTTTCCCTTTAAAAGAATTAATTGTAACTCTGCCAGCCTTTTGGATATTTTTTCATAAGAGATTCCTCTTTTTGATAGTTTGTGGGCTTTTAGAGTTATTTCAGCTTCTAAATCCAAATCTAATCCCGCATCAATAAGTTCTAAGGTTTCGTCTAACTCAAAAACTAGTTCATCCCTTTTTTCTTTAGAGATCCCATCCTGTAAACCTTCCTTTAAGATATCCATAATGGTCAGAAAGGCACCAAACTCCTTATTTTGATGGATTATTTGAATTTTGGCAGGGGATTTGCGTTTATTATTTAGATCTTTTGCTCTTTTTTTTCCGAATTCTTTCTTTTTCTCAGAGGAATTTGAACCAAACCATAAATAAATTACTTTAAAGTCATCAATCAAATAAACTTTCTTACCATCGAAATCCACTCTATTAACATTCTTTAGAACACCGTTTTCATATATATTATACAATTTCATAGAGATCCTTTCTTCAGTTTATAATTAATATAGTAAAACTAAGTAAGATTGCGTTTTAAATTTTAACTCATCGAAAATAAACTTAAGATAGTAATTCTTAGTTAGGGGAGAGTTTATTTTTAAGATAGTAGAATTCTAAGAACTCTCTTCAAAAAAACCAAGTAATTTTAAGTTCTCATATTCATTGTGTAAAAATTCTCTAAGGGCTATTCTTATAGCTTCTGATCGACTTGGTAATATTTTTTTTTTAATAAGTTTCTGAATATTGTCATCATAGATTTGAGGTAGGTTAATTGTGATGTTAATCATCTTAGGTTTAGTTTTCTTTTTCTCAATGCTTGTCATTAGTTTTACTCCAAGTGATCTAGAGGGCAATAGTGTTTTTAATCCATATGAAATAGTGAATAAGAAATGCAGATATATACTGTACCCTTAATGTTATTTACTCTTTTCCACTAATATAGTATAAGTAAAATAAATTTATAAAGTTATTTGTCTCTATTTAAAGTATTTAAAGAGTTCAATAACAGATATAAATTATTTTAATTGTTTAATTACTTAGATGAACAAATTATTTAAATACATATATGAGTGATTGAAAATATTTTATTTTATTAAAAATTCCTTATTTCTTTAATATACCAATTATTTTTATGAATAAAACCATAATTATTAGATGAAGAAAATCCTTTTCGATAGGGATTTTTCCTATCATCTATCCTCTGGTTTAACATACCTACCTCTTGACTCTATCGCATTAATGTTTTTAATAATTTGATTGCATTCTGTTTTGTTTATACTCTCATATTCAAACCTATAACCTTCAAGAAAAGATTTGAAACAGAATTCAAAGTCATCACCATGCGTAGATATCAACACTCTCTTGAAAAGATGAAGATCAACACTTTTATCTTCTATTGTATCAGAATATTCATGGAGACCAAAATCGATTAGGAAAATTTCTTCGTCATCAGAAATGATTAAATTACTAGTAGTTATATCACCATGAATATGGCCATTTTTATGTAAAACTGCGATGTTACGGCCAATTTTCCTAAAATAGTTTTCTTTTTTATTTTCACTAAGTTTTTCTAAGATATTTTTTAATTTTTTTCCTTCGATATATTTCATTACGAGAATTGAATTTTGAGCATCAATTTCGTAAATTTGAGGTACACTTAAGCCGTAATTTTTCACTTTTATTAGTGCTTTTCCTTCGTTTAACGTTCTCTCAGTACGAATTTTTCTATCAAGTTCTTCTAACCTATATTCTTTGGGAAATCGGTGCTTAAAAATCACTTTTCTACCAAACCAATGACCATAGAACAAACTTGCTTCTGCACCCTTATAAATCAATTTTTCTTTAGTTATTTCAGAACTCACCTTAAATCCCAGACCTCCAAGGAATTTTGATATTATCCATTCTCTCTTTTGGTTTAATTATTGTGTCGCTTATTTTATGCTTGCCTTCAGACTGATACCTCAATATTCCCGCCCAAGCTATCATCGCTCCATTATCTCCTGCATATTTTAGAGGAACTACTTCGAATCTTGCATCATGCTCAGTACTAATAGAATGAACCATTTGCTGCAACCTTTTATTTGCTGCCACACCTCCAGTTAATAAAACTTCTTCTTTCTCCGTGTGTGCGAGAGCGCGTTCAGTAACTTCAACTAGCATTGAAAAAGCGGTTTCTTGAACTGAGCGAGCAACATCGTTTAAATTATATTTATCATTAAAATCTTGAGATTCTAGCAATCTTTTTGCCGCAGTATATAATCCTGAAAATGATAAATCCATGCCCTTAACGGTATAAGGTAATTGAAGATAATTATTAGACTTCAAAGCCAGTTTTTCAATTTTAGGACCTCCAGGATGACTTAGTCCTGCATCTCGAGCAAAAGAGTCAATCATATTTCCAACCGCTAAATCAAGTGTTTCCCCAAAAATTTGATATCTATCAGATTCAAAAGCACTAACAATAGTATTACCCCCAGAAACATATAACGTAAGAGGATCATCAATTTTACACATTAACCGCCCAATTTCTACATGGGCTATACAATGATTTACACCTACAAGTGGAATTTTTAGAACTTGGCTTAACATTCGAGCGATCAAAGCCCCAATTTTTAGAACAGGTCCTAATCCAGGACTTTGGCTGAAGGCGATCAGATCCATATCTTTTATTGATAAATTTGACTCTAAAAGTGCTTTACTGATTACTGTTTGAAAATTATTTAAATGATGCTCACGTACTAAGGCAGGATGGAGCCCCCCTTCTTCGGGTACGAAGATATCGTTTATCAAACTATGAACTTTTCCTTCAAAATCAACGATTCCGATTCCAAATGTGTGTGCAGTACATTCAATACCCATACAATATTTTCGCATTAATTTCGCCGTATATTTCTAAAGGAATTCTAAAATTCTTCAAAATGAAAAGCCAATCGCTACAAGAGAAATCTGATTTTAGATTTCTTTAAATAATGAGATTAATTCCCATCCATTGATTTAATACGTTTACGAGGAGCCCTTCTAGTGGTTTTTCCCTTAGCAGGTCCTTTTCTCTTAAATACAGTATAACCACATTTCCCACAACTCGATCGATCATAGTGGTTTGCAAGAAAATAACTTGGTCCACACTTAGGGCACGATCTATGAGTTCGAACTACCTTGTCTCCTTCCATTTTATAATATTTTGATGCATCCATTTTTATCAAATGATTTTTGTAATTGTTAATATTCAAAAAGATGTTTGAAAGATTCTTTTCTCTTCTTTAATTGGATTATTTCAGTTCGTTTTTCCTTCTCAAGGTTACGAACTTGAATATGAAAAGGTTCATAAAATTGTAATTCTTTTGCATTTTCATAAATATAAACAATTCCTTGAGTAGACGAATCACCAAAATGAGTATTTAGTTTTTTAATAATCGTTAATTTTTCATCCGAACCTTGCATTGCCGAAATTTTCTTCTTTACCGCTAATCTATTAGGAGTTCCCTGTCCGAAATGATCAATTCTAAAAGACAATTCAATTCGATCTATCAGGGGATTTTTCTTCTCTTCTTTAATTTCAATATTAAGGGACATTTTGAACCATTTTTCATATATTATTACTAAATTATAAACTTCAAAAGGAGAGATAAAAAATAAAATTTTGCTTTTTAATTGTATATTACTTTAGATCAAAGAGGAAGAAATTACCTAAAATTGTTAATTCTGTTTCATGAACGCTAAGGCTCTTTTAACCTTATCCTTAATATTCTTATCAACATTTACAATGACAATTCCTTCGGGTATAACAAAACGGGAGTCTGTAATAGGAGGTTGGCCATAAAAAGCAAAATGTCCTTGATCTTCAATAGGGATTTCTTGTATTAGTGGAAGAATTAACAAATCTTCTTCTCCTTCGATAACTTTTATTAAGGTTTTTTTATTCGAAGCAATCGCGGTTCTAAAAATTTCCCAACTTTCATTATTTATTGAACCCGCAGGATTTTTTAGTTCAACCACTACTTCAAAAAAATCCCCAAACTCTACATTTATTTGGTTCCTCTGAGTCATTTCATCAATAACACAGATTTTAATGAATTGTTTTAAAAAGGGATTCGATAAGAAATCTTGGGCAACAATATCTCCTACAATATAGAAATTTAATGAGGTTCCAGATTTTAGAAAATCTCTAAATATATTTTCAACTTGGATTATAGTATCTTCTCGACTCCCAGCGATTAGGATGTCAAGAGGTTCTGCATATGATCTCCTATTCTTTTGTGGAACCTTAAGATTATCCTTCATGACTAAATGTTAAAATTATTATTTGAGTATTATTCCATCAATTTTATTAGCGAAATAATTGATATATTCATGGAGGTTAGCGTACTCTTAAAGCGTACTTTCCGGGAAAATGGATTTTTAAATATTCCGCGAACTTCGACTCTTTAGGATTTATTATTACAACCTCACCTGTGTAATCCTCACTTAGAGTGTGGGTTTTGCATTTAGGACAAACCGTTTCATTTTTGGTTATCAAATGACAGTTTTTACATGCTCTCTCTTTCATCTTAGCACCTTAAACCTTATTATTAATTAATTATTCAGTGGTACCTTCCTCTTCATTAACTTCTGTTGGATCTTCGTGTTGGCTGGCATATTCATCTTCAATATCACCTTGAATCCAATCATCCTTTCCCAAATACTTCTGACGCATTGTCAATCCAAGTTTTCCGCTTCTGCCTGTTCCTAAAGAAACGGCAATTATTTTAGCTCTTACCTGATCATTTACTTCAAGGATCTTTCCCGTTTCCTTACCGATAAATCTATTCCCTACTTGTTCGTAAGAAATATAATCATCACAAATTTGAGATACATGAACCAAACCGTCCAAAGGACCTAAACGAATGAATGACCCAAAATCCACAATTTCAACTACAGTTCCTTCAACTACTTCTGAAACAATTGGTTTAAACGTAAGGATCGTAAATTCAACCTCATGGAATGTATTAGCATTCCCTGGAATAATTATTCCCATTCCAACATTTAGAACATCAACAACAGCAATAATAAATCCAAAATCTCTTGTGATAATGCCTTCATAATCTTCACTTAAGATTATTCTGGCACTTATACTCTTCTCCTGGTCAAAAAGAAATGGTGGTATCTCAATTTTTCCTTCAATTGTAAAAAGTTTAAAGATATTAAACACCTGGTTAAAAAATCAATTAATAATGATATATTTACTAGACTATTAGTATAATAAAGTTAAACGAAGCCTTGCATTCTAATATATGTAATAAAAAATTAATAGTTTGTGGTTTCGTAGTTAAAGAAATATGAAAAGAGTTTGAAAATGAAAGTATTAATTTATAATAATAAGTTGAAATGTAATCTTAGTCAAAATAAGCACCTTATTAATGATAGAATTATTAAATGTATTATAATTTTGTCTAATATTCTATTTAGTTAATCTCTAATCAAAAAAAATAAATATTGAGGTAATTTGAAGCTTGTCTGGTTATATTGGAAAAAAAATTAGATTGGAAAGAATAATTAATCGAGAAACTAATAAATCAATCATAATACCTATGGATCACGGTCTAACCCTAGGACCAATTAAAGGAATTGATAAAAATTTGGGAGAAATCGTAAATAAGATTGCCATGGGTGGTGCTAATGCGATACTGGGGCACGTAGGCATTCCATTATATGCTCATAGGGGTTATGGTCCAGATATTGGATTAATACTTCATTTATCGGGTTCTACATCATTAAGTCCTGATTCAAACTATAAAGTACTTGTAAATACCGTATTAGAAGCGGTTAAATTCGGGGCAGATGGAGTATCAATTCATATCAACGTTGGTACAAAATCAGATCCTGAGATGCTTGAGATATTAGGACGAGTCTCAAGAGAATGTCGTGATCTTGGTATGCCTTTGGTTGCTATGATGTATCCAAGAGGTGAAAATATAGAAAATGAACAAGATGTCGAAGTAGTCAAAATCGCAGCAAGAGTAGCCGCCGAATTGGGTGCAGATATCGTAAAAACTAACTGGACTGGAGATCCTGATTCTTTTAAAGAAGTCGTTGATGGTTGTATGGCACCGGTAATAATAGCAGGAGGAGAAAAAGCAGATATTAAAGAAATCTTAGAAATCACGAAACAATCAATTGATGTAGGAGGATCGGGAGTAGCATTTGGAAGAAATGTATTTCAGGCAGATGATCCTACTAAATTCGTAAGAGCTTTATATCTAATAGTTCAAAAAAGGTATGAAGTAGATGAAGCAATAAAAGAATTGAACTTCTAGCTTTAATCTTTTAATAAACGGGTAAGATGATTATGAATCTTTGGAAAGATATTCCCTCGGGAGATAATCCTCCCATCATTTTAAACGCAGTAATTGAAGTTATAAGTGGCTCAAGAGATAAATATGAATACAAACAAGAATGGGAAGCTTTTGTATTAGATCGAGTAATTCCTTCCTCAGTTATTTTTCCTGTAGAGTATGGATTTATTCCCCAAACTTGGTCTGATGATAATGATCCTCTTGATATAATGATATTAAGTTACGAACCTCTCGAAGTAGGATGTATCGTGAAAGTCCGAGTTATTGGTGCCTTAATCATTGAGGATGAGCAGGGGGAAGATCCTAAAATTCTCTCTGTGTTGGTTAATGATGCACGTTTTGATGGATATAATGATATTCAGGATGTTCATCAACATAAGTTGAAGGAAATCCAAGAGTTTTATGAGACGTATAAAAGATTAGAACCTCATAAATGGGTAAGATTTAAAGAGTGGAAAAATATGAATAATGCAAAAGAAATTGTGGATTATTCAATTAAGCAATTTAAAAATTTGAATCTTCTATAGAATAAGGTAAAATCAACTTGGCGATTTTCTTGCATGTTCACTTACAATCTAAAAATCTCAATTAAACCTCTACCTTTATTCTTTTAATAACAGGAATGAGAATTTTACTTTTTCTGTAGAGATACCCTAATTGGTC
>JAGXNR010000041.1 GCA_019894875.1 Promethearchaeota archaeon
GGCTAAAACAAAGCACAAACATTTAGGAACAGAATACATTGACGATGATGAAATATGGTATATGTATTTTGAAGCCGTAAAGTAAATATTTCAATTTTTTTTATCCTTTTTTTTTGACTTTTTATCGTTATAGAAAATTAGAGGATTATGACTTTAAATCCTATTTAAAATGAATTCCTCTGGTGTTTGGATTGAAATGCTTTTAAGCCAAAAAAAGTGGTTTTTATTATATGATATTAGATTAAAGCCAGTTTTTTCACATTGAGTACCAATTAGAAAATCTCGAAAATGGTGACGGAATGGGAGTGTTTCTTTATTGGCTATAGCGTTTTTAAGAACATCTAGAAGAACAACAGAATCCCATTCAAGGAAAATACCTTTGAATTTTTGAATTTCTTTGATAAAATCTTCCCATGTGATCCCTTTAATGAGGAAATAATAACCAATTTCAAAACTCACTATGGAAGGAATATACACTTGGATTTCTGCTTTATTTATTCTTAGATAATTAATAAAATTTAGATTACGAAAGACATTAGAATCAATTGCGATCTTTTCTAATGTTTCCTTGTGTTGCCCAATTTTTTTTTTGCTCATATTTCCAAACCGGAATCCCAATTATTTAGGATAAATTCATCAATAGTACTAGGTCCTTTTTTTAATTTCTCTTGAATTTCTCGAGTTTTTCCATCATCTTCCCAAACTGCATCCGTTGCTGCTTGAAGGATTGTATCAATTTCGTTTTTGGCATTTTTCTTGATTATATTTGGATAAACGTTTTTATCAATAACAGATTTCTCAAATTCTGCAATTGCTCGTTTAATCACTTCACCTTGAGATATATCTAACCATGCTGCTAGTTTCTTAATTATTTTACGTAGATCACTATCAATTGCTACAGTTGTTTTAATAGTCATAATATTATAGAAGTTATAAAAATATATAAATATATTAATTAAATTTTTTGAACGAAATATGGTGGTATATCTATTTTGAAGCAGTTAAGTAAGTGTTTATTACTTTAACCAATATTTGTTTTCAAGGTTCAATCATATTCTACTCAACTTCGGATCAAATCTTTTATGGATGAAAAGTAAAGTGATAAAGAAGTTTGGGATACTCTCGAAAAATAAATTAAAAATACTCTGAAGGGCTCGATCGTGCGATTTTTGGTGAACATACACTACTATTGAATTCTGTCTCCCCTTTTTTAATTTGTTATGTATACAAGGGTCAATCGTATTCTGCTCAACAGAGAGTAAAACTTTTTATTAATAAAATACAGGATGATGAGACCGTATGGAAAACTTTTCAGAAATTCCATGAGTTAAATCAGGAAGTCCAACTAAAGGACATCCCCTCTCTAGAGCCGTTAATAAGAGAAATATTTGTTGATAGAACATTACTGTTAACACAATAAGAATTGAAAAATCAAATATCTGGGGGATTACTTTAATTAATTTAAATAGATTATCAATACTATAATCTTAGAAAACAGAATATAATACCAACTTTTATGGAAATAATTAATAATGCTTTTGAAAAAGCCAAGAACTCGGAAAATATAGAAGAAATTAACGATTTTCTAATCAGATTAGGGGAAAATCCTAAAGAAGATTACTTAATATTATTAGATTATTTCATTAATGAAACCGAAAAAGAAAAGTTTGAGAAGATTAAATTAAATATTACATTTGTTTTAGGGGAAATTGGTAGATTAACACCGATTTCAATTAAATACTTACAAAAATTAATAGATATATATTACACGTCTGATATGTGGATACGGCATGAAATAGTTCTGGCAATTGATAAAATTTCTAAGAAAACAGCCTTAGATAAAAAGATAATAACCCTATTAGGAAATGCATTAAATGATAATTATCTTCCTGTTAAAATAAGTGCTTTACAAACAATAAAAAATATTGAGATCCTCCCAGATTCTATTTTAATACATTTCTTTCGCGTTATAAACTCAAAAGAATCAGAAGTCTTAGATCTCTGTAGGAAAATTCTGGAGAGAGTTCCCCTTGATAAGATATTTACATTATTGAATACTTCGGAAAATTATAAAGTTCTAAAATCTCGAGCGATAAGAACACTCTTATTAATAAATTTTAGATCTATTTTGAATTTGGAAGCATTTCGAGAAAAAGTTTTTGATTCTGGATGGGAAAATAGCTATAAAGAAAAATTTTTGAAAGAAATAGAAACATTACAGAGAATCCTTCTAAAAACTATGTAAGTTAAATCATAAATATCATTGATATCTGTCAAGAATTTCTTCTAATTTATAATTTGAAAGGATTATTTCATTAAAAATTTTAATAAGTAATTTTATCACTTCTCGTGGATTTCCCTGTGCTTCTTCAAAAATATTCTTTAAAACAGACTCATTTAAAGGAAAAAAAGAGTTTGAGAAAAATTTGGCATATTCATGAAAATTAGCATTTGCAAAAAAAAATTCTAAATTATCCTTATAAAATTGGAAAATATCCTCTTCTTTGAAATCTGACATATTTAACGGCTTTTTCAGCATGAGTAATAGTTTCTTGTTTTTTCCCCTAATTTTCTTCTTTAATTCTTCAAAAGATTCAATGGATTTAAGAGATATTATTATTTTAAGTCCTCTAATTTTCCGTAACTCAAGAATTTTATCAAATATCTTCTCCTTGGAGTAATCTTCGGGAACCTTCTTAGTTCCGAACCATCGAGGATCAAATATTTCTTCGATGTCTTCGGTTTGCTCGTCACTTTCATATCTGGACTCATGAATGGGAAGAACCCTTTCAAAGTCATCCAAGAACAATACACTTTTTTTGTTTGAATTCTCAATAAATACCCTTAGCATTGTGAATGCATGAGTTCTTTTTCTAAGATCTTGCTTTAGATTTAATCTGGAGAGGTCCCTCACATCCATTAATTCACCAATAAGCCATCGTTCCGCCTCACTTTTCTTGTAGGGTTCCAATTGATGAGCTATAATTGCTGTAATTATGTCCTTCAAGGCATCGTTGTCTTTATATTTATTCTTCCATGTTTCGAATGCAATTTCCTTTGTTTTGTCTATATCTGCCACTTGAAAAAACCCGAATTTTCTCTGATTTGCCCCCCATTCATTACATAACTGTTGGGTCATATTTCTTAAGGGCTCGATTCTATCTTCTGAATCAATTTTATCACCGAATTTTACTGCCATATTTTCGATGAATTCTGAATATGTACGATAATAGAACTTCTTATAGACCGTTTCTAAAGAAATATAAACAGTATTATGATTATGCAATATATTTTTTAATGCCCAATATAAGTGAGTTTTCCCTTGACCAACCTCCCCTATTATTGGTAAAACAAAGTTTTCATTATGTTTGATGATTTTTACTATATCATCTAAAAATTCCTGCCTTGAAGGAACTAAACCAATATCTTCCTGAATCTCCCCTGTACTAACAAACTTTTTAAAGGGAGAACCTATGAACTTTAGTGTATTGATTAATTTCTGTTCTCTATTTTCAAATATAAGCATTATCTAAATGGATTTATTCCTTTAATTCTTCAATTCCTAATATAATAATAAATAAGACATCTTTATCATCTACATTAACAAAAAATTCATAACTTGCTTTAATTTCATCTTTCTCATCTCTTCCAACGATGATACAGTCATAAAAAACAGGATCACCATTTTCATTTATTACTACTTTATCTGCCATAATTATTCCTTTTTCCATTAAGGAAACTGGATTCTTCAAGATCTCATTTTTAAAGAAATCAAGATGATCAATTTCTCCAATATCATTGTTTAGATATAAGCCTGCTGTATGACATAAACTTATAGTAAAGGGAAATGGAAATTGTTCTTTATTGTATTGTTCCATGATATTCTCTGATATACGCAATGCGTATTCTAATGGAATTTCCTCAGAATGTTCCCATGAGAAATTGGTCGTTTTAGAAAAAGCAGAGGGTTTTTTATCATTATTTTCAAAGCCTACAACAAGACCTTGTGATATTGAGATTTCCCCGGATTCTGAAATAGTAAAATTATCTGAAAAGATTATCTTGTCTTGACACTTTGAAATAATTGAACCTGTAAAAGTTCCATAATTGATCTTATTATTTAAAGCGTCATATAATACAAAATCAGTCGAATCATTCATTTTAAATATTTTTTCTTCACTTTTTTTTAGACTTTTTCATTGAGCTTTTCCATGTAATATCATTAATCTTATATATAAATATTTTCTATATATGCTTTGACAAGAATATATCGTTTCTATTTGTAACACTTGTTAAAATGCGAACATCATCTCAATACCAAAAAGTTTCTGAGTTACCAAAATCTGAGTTACTAGATAGAGCAAGTCAATTCATTTTTTCTACGGGTTTAAATGATGGTGCATCTAAATTATGCAAAGCTAATATGAAATATGGTCTTGCTCAATTTCATCTTATCCAAGAAGAGTATGGATTTGAACCAAAAGCAACATTTATTAGTTCACCAGACGAGACTATATCGAGAAATAATTTTCGATGGAATTCTGGATTAGGGTATGGTGGTCGCTTGAATTGGGGAGATGGAAGAGACAAGATTATATTTTTAAATACCAAACCCAATTGTTGTGGTTTGCTTGTTGGGGGATTAGATGAAGTTCCAGATCCCTACGATTTAATCAAAAAAATAGATGAAGTAAAATCTACTGAGCTCTATCATAATAAGATTCGAATTAATTGGGATTATGGTGTATCTAATCATTTTATTAATTGTTTTGAAACAAAAAATTTATCTGATTTAGGTCTACCACCATATGTTTTTATGATGCATGGTTCAGCTCCCGAATTTAGAGGTGATAATGAAGATAAGCCTGGGCTTTATATCGACAAATCAAAATTACTAAAAGAACAAGCAGTGGAAGTAAATACTAAACTTGGCAAGCAATACATATTGTTAGATTCTGATGCAAAATCTTATCTTAAAATTCATGAACAAGCATTAAAATTCTCTAATTCGAAAAGAGAAATAATAGCAAGTAAACTTTTTGATTATGGATATAAAATAATATGTAATCAACCTCATCAATTTCTTAAAGACTATAATAATATGTATTTAGGAAGTAATTGCACGGATACTAGTTGTAGCATTATTACGTCAAATATATTTCCAACAACATTACGAGCAGATATTTCTGCCTATTTATTTCAGGGGAAAAAAAACTTCTCCCTAACTACGTTGAGAAATGAGAATTTCTTAAGAAGAGCAGAAAATTTTGAACTTGTAGATACTTTGACTAATGCTTGTATTCTTCCTCATGGCGGTGGTTATGAACTTACAGATATTGAGGATGTGATAGACATTTTGGAGTATAAATATCAACGGTATTTTGTAACATCACTGAAAACAAATACAAGCAGGTTAAAAATAATTAGAAATGTAGAGGAATTACAATTTGCATATAGGGGTAGGGATATCGTCTTAAAGACACTCCAGTTAAATCTTGGAGAAATCGTCGCTCGTTTGAATCCCTTGTTTTCATTAAAACTGTGAATTATCTCACGTTTGCTCCTGGCTCTATATCTTTATCTGGAACTAAAATTGATACGTTATCTTCAAAATCTGCTGCTAAGAGCATTCCTTGACTGGTAATCCCTTTTAACTTTCTCGGTTCTAAATTAGCTAATATTATTATTTTCTTGCCTTCCAGTTCATTCGCTTTATAATATTCAGCTAATCCTGCTACGATTGTCCTTTTTTCAGTTCCTAAACTTATCGATAATTTATATAATTTATCTGCTTTAGGCACTTTTTCAACTTTTTCTACTAAAGCTACACGAATATCTAATTTTTGAAAATCTTCATAAGATATCAAATCTTTACCACCTTTCTTTGGTTTTTCTTCTTTTAATTTTTTATATTTATTTTTAATTTCTTCTATTTCTAATTTTTGAAAAAGAGGTTTAGGTTTCTTAATATTTTGTCCTATTTTTACAGAATTTTCAGTAATACTATCCCATTCTACATCTGCTAATTTTGAAGCATTTAAATAAGATAAAATATTTTCAGATGTTTCTGGGATAAATGGGCCTAATAAAACCGCTAAAGCGTATACTGCTTGGGCACATATATTAAACACGTGTCCCGCAGCTTTTTTATCTTTCTTAATTAAATGCCATGGAGCTTTATCATTAAGGTAGATGTTCCCTTCTTTTCCAAAATTTACTATATCCCTTATGGCTTTTCTTAATTTAAAATTAATTAGGCTTTCTCCTACTTCTTGACTAATATTGTTTATTTTTTCAATAAACTTTTTATCAATATCATCAGAATTTGTTTTTTCAGGGATTCTACTACCAAATTGCTTTTCTATAAAAGTTAAAGTCCGATGGATAAAATTTCCGATGTTATCATTTAGGGTTTTCATATTATTCTCAAATTCAGACCAAAGAAAAGAGGTATCACTTGTTTCTGGACGATTAAAAAGCAAATAAAATCTCCAGTAATCTAAAGGAGCTAATTCTAAAGCTTCATCGATCCCCATTCCAATCCCTCTTGATTTAGATAACTTTTCACTTCCCATCATCAGGAATTCTGTAGAGGAGACATTATATGGCAAGACAAATTTTTCAGCATCGTTCTTATCTTCATTATAAGCTATTAATAATCCTGGAAATAGAATTAAATGAAATATTATATTATCCTTCCCTATAAAAAAGACGGTTTTTGTGTTAGGATCTTTCCAAAAGTAATCAAACTTACTAGGATCATTAACAATCTTCTCAGCCCATTCTTTCACGGCAGTAATATATCCCAATACAGCTTCTAGCCATACATATATAACCTTGTTTTCAGCCCCTTTGAAGGGAGCACCAATCCCCCATTGAAGATCCCGGGTAATTCCTCGTTGAGGTAGTCCTTCCGTAATACTATTCAAACACATCTTCCGAGCATTAGGGGGTATGATCTCGTTTTCTTCAATTAATTTCTTTAATCGATCCTGCAGTTTTGGCAAATCTAAGTACCAATGTCTTGTCTTCTTAATCACTGGAACTGATCCGCAAATCGCACATATTGGTTTAATCAATTCTACGGGTGTGAGTAGTTTCTGGCACTTATCACATTGATCACCTCTTGCACCATCCTCTTTACAATTAGGACATGTTCCCTCGACGAATCTATCGGGTAAAAATAAATTATCATTTTCACAATAGAGGGATTCTATCTCCTTCTGTAAAACGTATCCATTTTTCTCTACATCTAAATATATTTTCTTTACTAATTCAATGTGGGTAGGATTATGAGTTATTGTATAGTTATCAAAGGAGATCATCCATTTTTCATGCAAGTCTTTTATTTCCTTATGATATTTAAAAGCAAGATCCTCAGCAGGAACATTCAATTTTTTTGCTTCTATGGAAATGGGAGTTCCATGAGAATCCGATCCACTCACAAACACTACTTCTTCTCCATTCATTCTCAAGAATCGTGCAAAAACATCAGCTGATAGTGTACTTCCTATTAAATTACCTAAATGAGGCGTAGCATTTACATAAGGCCATGCAGAAGTAACGACCCATTTTCCTTTATGGTTGTCTGTTAAATTAATCACCTTTTCACGCTCGTTTAAATATAAAACGAATAGTAGCTTAAATATTTTAAACTAAACGAGGTAATATTACTATTTTTGTTATAATAAGGATTGCTAATTATATATGATTTTAGCACCACAATTTCTACAGGCGCTAATTTCATTTGTCATCTTATCTAAACATGGTTTATGATAATAAGAACCGCATTTTTCGCACTGAAAAACTTGATAATCTCCTAAAAAAATGCTATGACAATATGAACATGATGCATCAATTTGGTTAATGTCTTCTTTGGGGATTTGTATCATTTTTGTTTCTTTTCCCTCACCCCCTTCCATTATTTGTATTCCAGTAGATTCTTCATCTTTATCTTGTGCGAATTTTAAGGCAGCTCTTGGTAATTCTAATAGAAAAAAGCAAAATGGGCACCTAAATACCGTTTCTTTATATTCTGTTTTTTTCGCCCACATTGCAGCACACGATAAATGCATGGCTCTTTCGCATGAAGGACAATATCTACCTTCGGAGTAGAAATCAGAACCCGTAATTGGGGCTTTAACAGAATGGCAAATATTACATTTATCTTCTCCTCTACCTTTTCCACTCATCATCAACCTCATTTCTAATACACTCGGGCGTCTTAATGACAATGCAATCTCACTTACTAGTGGGGCAACTTCTTCCTTTTTTTCAGGTGAAAAATAATCAGTGGTTTCCTTAACTTCTTTTTTTGAAGCAAAGGTCTTCCCAGCATTAACTATTTCTTTAGTATTATTGTAAAATCCAAATTCTCCTCTAGTTAATTGGGTAATTCTTTTCAATGTATGTTCTTCATATCCTTGAATTCCTCCTAACTGACAAACATCAATAAAAATACCTAACCCTTTCGCTATTTTTATCATTTTATCTAATCGATCTTTATCAAAAATCAATTTATTATCCGTTATGATGAATATTCGTGATAATTTCCCCCCAATTTTACGCATTTCCCCAACAAGGATTTGTAGGGCGAAAGCAATGCCTTCATGTAATATTCCCTTACCTGAAATCTGAATCTTCTTTAGAGAATTTATTAATTTTTCTTCCTCATATTCAAAATTAATAAGTTTATGTGTGGCATCCCCAAATGAAATTATTGAGATTCGATCCTTCAAATCAATTGATAATTTTGATTGAATGAAGTTTTTTGCAGTTTGGAGTTCTACAGCTAATCGACTCGGTTTGAAATCTTTTCTGAGCATTGATCGTGAAGTGTCTAGCAAAATAACTGTATCTTCTATTTTTAAGTCTGGCAAGGTTTCTCCAAAATTGCTCTAATTAACAAAAATTAATAAAATAATAGAAGCGTCATCTTATAAATTTCTATTTTCTATAAATCAAGTAAATCATTTGATTTGAAAGTTCTTACAAATTGATTTTATTTTAAAAAATTGTATGCAAACAACGTATATACTTTAATCGCATTAAGAAAATCTTGAATTTCTATATATTCATTAGTTGAGTGAGCGGTAAATGCAATACCAGGTCCAAACATCAAAGTTTGGGGACAAAATCCAGTATTTCTTAAGTAATGGGCATCCGAAGAAGGGGGATATAGAAAGTAAAAAGGTTTCTTCTGGTAGATCTCAGATACAAGCTTATATAATAATTTTAAATCCTTGGAATTTTCCCAATCTTCCCAATAAGAACCCTCTGAAGCACTAAGGATCTCTATATAGACAAAAACATCTTTAGGATCTCCTGTAGACTCATTTCTAACATCAAATCCAACATCATTTCTAATAAGTTGACTAAGAGCGTTCATGACATCTTCTACTTTTTGTCCTGCTAACAATCTAAAATCGATGGTTGCCTCGCACATATCAGGAACAACATTATCTTTTATTCCTCCTTTAATCATTGTTAAAACTCTTGTGGATTTAATTAATGAATCCAAAATAGCTTGAAGGCTTGGTTGATCATCCAGAATTTTGTTGAAGATATTTTCACTTACAAATGAGGCACTAACTAACTTTTTTAACCGTTCCATCTTAATCGGAGGTTCTACATGAGGCATATATTTATCAAGTTTATCTAAATTTTCAATAATTTTACTCATCATGTAGATTGCGTTTTTTCCGAGGGGAGATATTGCTGCATGAGCAGAAATTCCATTTGTGACTACTTTCACCAGCACACGACCTCTTTCACCTAACATTATTGCATGTGGTAAAGGTTGGATATTTGTTGGTTCTCCAATCAATGTTAAATCTACTGAAATGTCTTTTAATTTGTTGTCCAAGCACCATTTCGTACCTAATTCTCCAGTAGTTTCTTCATCCCCCACAGCATTTAGAATTAAATTTCCCGATAATCTTATTCTTAATTTTTTCAGTATTTTTAACGCGATAACCAATGCTGCTAAACCTCCCTTCATATCAGTAGCACCTCTCCCAAATATTTTTTTTCTTTTAATCGTCGCAGAAAGAGGTGGTAATTTCCATTCTTCTTCGATCCCCGGGGGTACAACATCCATGTGCCCATTAAATAATAAATTCTTCCCTTTAAAATCATCATGCAATGTAGCAATTAAATTAGCTCGATTGTCACCAAAAGGAAAAATTTCACTCTTGATATCAACCTCCTCTAAATATTGTTGAATCATCAACGCTACATTCTTTTCATTGCCGGGAGGATTATAAGATTCAGTTTGTATTAGATCTCTTAAAAATTGGATATATTCCTCAGTATTTTCTTCAATTTCTTGAATTATCAATTCTTCATCCATAGCTTTCCCTCAAGATTAGTGGTTCCTATTTTTATTTAAGGAAAATTCTATTATTATAAATATTTTGTTATATGGTAATCTAACTGATATAGTTTAAAAATTTAGGAAATTTTAATACTTTTAAATGATTTTATATTCAAAAATTAGGTTTCACGGTTATCTTCTTGATCCGACAAAAAAAAGAAATTAGAAAAGGATTAATTGTTGTAATTTTTGTTTCATTTATTTTAATGACTAATGTACTATTTCTTAATCATTCCCATCTAAGAGAAGAAAATCTTAATGAATATAGAGGAATAGAGACTTTTCCGAATACCTCTAATACTAACGTAGATGACTATATTCTTGGTATTGGGGATGACCAAGATGTTAGAATTTATGTAAATAATGAGTCCAATAATTTAAATGACAATGAAGAGTTTTTTAAAATTCCCTCAATTCCGTCAGAAGATATGTTTCTCTCTTATGGTGATTTCAATTTTTCATTTCAAAATAATTATACAACAGAATATATCCTTGAAGATAATAGCGCTTTAGATGCCGCAGATTTCATTTCTTTTGATTTTAAAAAAAATCAACCCTATTCAAATATAACTTATGGAAATGAAATTTCGATAATATCTGGTACTTTTAATAGTTTAGTTGATGATTTAAATTCAACCAATCTGTGGTTAGGATCAAATAGTTCAGGTATATTAAATTTTACTGTGAAAGCGAATTATACCGATGCTACTTATACAAATCCAGTAATTAATGGTAATGTAGAATTCAATAGAGCTAAAATATTAGCCCTGATTCTATCCTTACTTTTTGAGCTTACTATTGATGCAAATTTAACAATAAAAATAAAAGATTATTCGCAGTCAACATGGATAAATCTAACAGATCCAATTCCTATTAATAGTAGTACAGGTATACAGGAAATTAAGAAGAAGATTATTAATGAAAATTTGAATTATATTGATTTATCAGATGTTTGTTATATACAATTCTTTTTTGAGAGAAAAGATCTTACATCTTTTCAGGGGAATTTCTATAATTTAGAATTAGAATCAACTTATGCATTTGATTTACCTATAACTAACAACACCTACGTCGCTTTAGAATTTGATTTACAGGGGGAAAAAACTAATGTAAATGGATTTTATGCTTGGGTAAGGACCTTAAATTTGACTGAAGCGACAAATACAGAGCTAAATATCACCCTATATCGAGCAAATGATACAATTGTCCGAAAAGAGGTTTATTTACAAAGTCTTCTGCTAAACCCAGATTATCATGAGATGATTGATTCAAAAATATTTATTAATTATACCAATGACAATATATCATATTTTGAGTTCAATACTGCTAACACTCAAAATATGAACCTTTCAAACTACTTCTTTGTGATAAAGTCAAATTCCTCAGATGAAGTATACAGTCTAGTAACATTGCCCTATTATGATTTTACAGCTGATGGGACAACTGATCACCAATTAATAACTACAAAAAACGATGCGAGTAGTTGGTCCTTAGCTAAAAAACAAGTTGAAACTACTATTGCACCGTACATTTCAGGTCAACTAGATGCCAGTCCTTTTAGGTTGAATGTGACCAGAGGATACATGCCCTCTGATTTTATTTACAATGATAACAACACGCTTAGAATTCAAGATATGATAATAGAAAATTTAGAAATTAGTGCATATCCTTACAATGAAAGTTCTTATTTAACATGGGGATTAGGGAGATGGAATTATAGTTTTACCACAGCAATTGAAAATACTTCTGCTAATGAATTTGAAGTTTACCTAGAATGGAATAAAAGCATAATCGAGGATTTCAAATTCAATGTTTCATATTCTATAAATGCTTATTGGGTTGAAGGTACCACATCATATTATAATACCACATATAATGAGGATCCTGAATGGATTTTAGAGTATAATTTTGATAAAAATAGCTCGAAATTTAACAATTGGGATTTCATTGAATTCTGGTTTGTTTATCCGAATTATATGAATGCTCATAATTTAACAAATCCAAATAGTGAAGAATTTCTCTGGTTAATAGAAGAGGAATCTGTTGTAACAGAACATCCTAGTAACCTAAAATTAGTAATTAATGAGACGTACACCACTCCTGATGGGATCTTCTTACTTAATCTAACTAGTTACAATTTCATTCATGATATGCATAGTTATATTAATTATAAAGGAATTTTATCAGAAACAAATGGTTTCATGTATGGAGATAACATTTCAGTTCGTCTTGATATACAAGATCAAAATTTAAATGCTCCTATTGGTGGTGATGCAAATGTTACGCTTTTTTATCCAAATGGGACAAGATGTCCTAGTGCAGAAATGGTGAATTCAACGGGATTTATTGATGAATCTGTATTATCTTATGATTTCAATAACAATACGATATTAGAGTTAACAGATGCGGTTACGGTTTTTGGAGAATATCAATTAGGATTCTTTTGGTTAAACGGTTCAGCTTTAGGATGTAACAAGATAACATTATATATAGATTCATACGATCTCGATCTATATAATTTAACTTATTCTTCGAACCTCGGGACAAATATTCTTATCGGGGAGCTAAATAATAAGGTCTTTCAAAATTACACCATGTTAATTGCCTCAATTAATGATACTACGTTAGGACCAAATCTATATGCTATTAATAATTCAGAAGTTAATCAGGAATATTCTTATAATTTTGGGGGACAAGATCTATCCCTAAAAATGGAATCTTTTATGCAAAGTGAAAATATCTTAAACCCAAATGAAACCGTGAATTTTAAGACAACAATTCAAAATACCCATTCTTTTATTCCTTTTGATGTCAAAATCGATATGCAATTAGTATCATATATCGATGAAGATTGGATAATCGCTGAAAACACTTCAGACACAATTAATTTAAACTTCTCAGGACACCCTGATGATAGTTATATTTTTGATTTAAATCTCACAATACCAAATTTAGATATCGCAACAAATACTTGGAGAGGTATAAATGCGCCCATCAGATTAGGTGGAGCAAAAACAATAATTACTCTCTATATTGAAGATACTGTTGTGGGGATTTATAAAAGTCCTGAATACTCATTGTTGAGTAATAAAACAAGTGAAAATTATGATGGCCATATTCTTGGTTTAGCAATTTCAGAAGAAACAACAAGCAGAAGTATTTTATATGAATTTGAAAGAGATGAATGTCTTTACTTTCCGGATAATTCTTCATTTTTAGTCAATATAATTGATAAAAATTATGTCAGCAGTTATAGACAATTTAACAATGAGTTTTCTATTGCGCTTAACAGTAAATTCAATAATATCACCATTGATCCAGAAGCCCCTATTAAAGGACAATCTCTAAACTTTAGTTCGACGTTATCTACTGAATTTGATGAAGTATTACCAAATAAAAACGTTATTTGTGAATACTTTGACTCAAGTTCATGGGTAGAAATAGGCACGGATATAACTGATGCTAATGGTTATGTTACTTTTATTATTGACACCTTAACTCTCGACTTTGAGGGGGATTTAATGCTAAAATTATCTTGGGAGGGGGATGTCATAAATGGTGTTTCAAAGAATATCTCTGTTATAACTATTCATGAAGAAAACGATATTTCAATTTCGGTTAACCCGAATGATGTACTTATCTACAAAAACAGGTTTACGACTTTAACGTTTATTTTAAGTAATATTGGGGATTCAAACTTAAGGCTTTTTGACATTACGGTAGATATTGCAAGTGGTTTAAAATATACAATTGTTGAAGTAAACTACGTTGAATTGAATTGGCTCTCTTCTGGTGATAAAACAGAAATCGTAATTGAAATATCAATTACCCAGATCAGTCAACTTCAATTAAATTTTACGATCACAGCCCAAAATATTATCACAGGTGAAAATGTCACTTTTTCTACAGAATCATCTTTTAGTGTTTTTGATCCCCCAATAGTAGATTATTTTATTGAGGTATTCATGTTTATCATGATTGCGATTTTCGTTATGATTTGGGTAGTCGCAATAACTTACGCTCGCAAAGTAAGGAAGGAGATTGAAGAACCTGTAGAGGTGCCGTTAAGAAAGCCTAGAAAAGGAAAATATATAATGGTATCCGATCTAAAACAACCAACTACAGAGAAAAAGACAGTTCTTAAGAAAAAAGTTGAACAAAAAGATGTAAAGCCGAAAAAGACAACTGACTTAGATTCTTTGTTAGAAGAGAGAGGTTTAACGGATAAACAAAAGAAGAAAAAATCTAAAAAGTAAACTTCATAACTTGTTTTCTAAAAAAAAGGATTAATAAAATTATAAATTTGATATAGAAATTAAGTTTCTTTTTAATAACGCAAGAGAACTTCTTCCATCCGAACCAGCCAAAGCAATTAATGTATTCTTTTCGGAACCAACCAAAACAGCAAACCCATTTTCCAATTCAATTGTGGTAGTTTTTAAACCACCTTTTCCCATATCTTTACCAAGTGAATTTGAATCCTTGACAATGGCAACACAAGCTTTTGCTATCTTAGAATGATCCATATCAGTAATAGTCTGTCCAACTAAAACTTTCCCACTCGAGTCAGCAGCTATTAATCCTTCACATTCTGGAACAATATCCATTAATTCTGCTAATTTCTGCTCAAGAACTTTTTTATCAACCATAATAGATTTTCCTTAAAAAGTAATTTAGTTAGTTTTGAATTCTGAAATTGGTTAAGAAATTATCTTAAATAATAATTAGTTAAAATATATCGTTTAAGCAATTTAAATTTATCAAATATATTTGAAAAAGGAAAAGTGAAAAAATTCTATAAAATTCTCTTCTTCTCTGAATTATAACATAGTGAAATCTTATGCATTTAAATTTATATCATTATTGAATATTTTAATAATCTATTTGAATTTCATTCTATTTTCTATTAATTTCATCCTCATCAAGTAACATCTTATATTCAGTAATTCTATTCTTGATTTCTTCATTACTGGGAAATTTACCATAAGTTAAAGATTTTTCGTAAAAATTTATTGCTTCTGTTTTTTTTTGAAAAAAAGATTGTATTTTATAGTATATCACCTCCAATTTATGTTTGATTCTTTAATTTAGTTTCTCAATATATTGAGCAATTGATTTAAAGGAAAAAATGAAGTCGTCTACTTCAAGCAAATCCGTTATCTTGCTTGTCCATACGTTGCTATAAGCGAAATTGTAGTCAATGGTCTCGTCAAATCTTTTGAGGAGTAGATAAGCGACCACTTCCGCTAAAATTTCGTTCTTCGCATATTCTTTAGCAATATCTCCCCCTATCTTTAAATCAGTAATGGTTATATAATGCCCGATTTCGTGCAGTAACGTGTGCGAAGATCTCTGATAGAGGGTTATCTTATGGGAGAGGGGATTATAGTTTCCTTTTTCCTCTTGGTCTTTGAAGTCTTTTTTTATCTTGACTGTGGGAAAATTGGCAGAAACAAAATTAAGGGCGGTGGCAGGAAAGTCTTGTAGATTTAAGAGAGCTATATCTTTATGACAACCAGATTGCAGAGATTTCAGGATTGGATAATTGCGTGAATTTAGATCACATCGATTTACGTTATAATCGTCTAGAAAAGATAAGTGGTCTAGGAAACTTGAAGAATTTGGAATGGTTATATCTTTCAGAACAAGAGATGAATCCTCTAAGAGCGGTGGTTAAGGAATTAGGTGGATTGAGTTCAGTGGGTTATGCATTACGCCCTCAAAATTTTGTGTGGTATTCACAGCAATGATTTGAAAAAGATTTTAAAGGTTTAGAGAAAATAGAAGACTTTCATCTATCAAATCAAGAAAATAATGCTCCTAGAGAGATTATTAAGAGCTTAAGTGGAGATGTCTCTGTTACTTTGCGATGTACATTCAGAATTTTATACGGGATTCATAACAACCTCAGAATAATAATTGATTTTAAATTTCTTCTAGCAAATATATATTTCAAGTAGTTAACATTCTAATTTTTGCCTAATATAGAATAATATAGAATAAAATTACTTTAAGATAATAAGGATAAGCTGATCTTCTAGTGCAATCATGGTCTCACCAGATGATGTCTCTAGGCGTATAAAATTTAGTTTTCCCTCATTTAGTGCTTCAACCACTTGTTTTCCCTTCCCAATGAGAGATGTTACATAAGCTGCTATAGATTCACTTACTTCTATTTCCATATTTGAATCAATAGGTAACCCACTGGAATCACAAATGATAACACCACGAATACCCTCTCTCTCTTCGAAACGTCGGATAATATTTTTTACTTCTTGACGGTTTATAATGATAAATTACACCTTTAAGAAAATTCTAAATTTTTAATATTATAATAATAGATTTAAGGTTTTTAAAAATTTATATTAAAATAAATAGATGTAACATTCTAGACTTTTAGTATTATGAGTGATTTTGAAATTGATCAAGTAAATTCCTATTTACTGGAGAAGCATCACTTAAAAAAACAATCTAAAATCAATAATATTCTTCAAATTGTTAATGATATTTGCGGCCTACATGCAACTGGTACCCTAGAACCATATTTAACTCTTTTTGCTCGTATGAATGATTTTAAAAAGGGGGATCTAGATATTGAACTATATAAAAAAATGAGTTTGGGACGAATTCGAGGGATGCGGAAGACTCTTTTTATTCTCACAAAAGAGATGATACCAATTGTCCACACTATGATAAAGTACCAAACTGTAAAACGAGATAACAAATATTTAGAATTTCGAGATATATCAAAAGAGCAATATCGTGGATTAGCAAATGATATTGTTAATCTTTTAACAAAAAAAGAACTGTCAACTAGTGAAATAAAACGTTTGATCAACTCCGAAAAAGATTTAAATGCGGTAATCTCTGTAATGTGCGATGAAATGCTTATAATTAGGGGTAAACCTATAAGTAGTTGGAAGGATAGACGGTTATTTTATGCTCCTTTCTCACAATATTTTCCAGATATAAAACTTGATGAATATGACGAATCTCAAGCAACAAAGAACCTAATAAAAAAATATGTTCGGAACTATGGCCCGGTTACTGAAACTGATATTGTCTGGTGGTTGGGAATAACTAAAGGAAAAGTTCGAGCTTCTCTGAAACAATTAGATGATACATTAGAAACCATTCAAATTGGTGATTTAGAATACGAATATCTCTTACCTAAGTCTGAAAGAAAATCAATTGAGGATATTGAGTTTAACTCGCAGTTTACAGTTAATATCCTCCCGGGGCTTGATCCATTCATAATGGGTTACAAGAATCGAGAACGGTATGTTAATTATGCTAATTATGAATATATTTTCGATCGTTCGGGCAATGCCACAACTACAATTCTATTAGATGGGTATGTAATTGGTGTATGGGATATCGTCGAAAAATCTGAACTCTTAATTAAATTTCATTTATTTGAAAAGGTGAATCCCCCTATTCTTGATAAGATTGAAGTAGAATGTAAAAAGATGGGTAAGTTTATCACTGGTAAAGAAGTTACAATCAAAGAATGTAATAAAATGAAACCACTGAATAAAAGAACGATGGGAGGTTTTATGACACCCCTAAAAGATTGTTGATTTGTAATATTCTATTTTCTCATTTCCCATTAAAGAAAATGTTGTCTATAAGGATTTTCTCTCCTCTCTTCTCCTACAGGGTAACATCTCCAGAGTAGGAATGCCCTGAAAATATAAGAAAATTATCTGTGAATTCAGGATTAATCATGATTTTATTCTTAATTGATGAAAATAGCTGATTTGAGTTTCCCCCACCGAAATCCGATCTTCCTATCCCACGACAGAAAATCAAATCCCCCGTAAAGATAATCCCATCAATCTGTTGACCGTTAAATTCTTTTGGATCTTTTGAGTAATAACAGAGGGAATCGGGAGAGTGTCCGGGAGTTTCTAAGACATGTAAAGTGTATTCCCCAACAGTAATGGTATCACCCTCTTTCAGCCCTCGATTATCTTTGCCTGAAGAATATCTTCCCCAATTATATCTTGATGTATGAAACATAATGGGAATTTCAAAGTAGCTCGATATTACTCCAACATTTCCCGTATGATCCCCGTGTCCATGAGTAACAAGAACAGCAATTGGTTTAGCTTCTAAGGTATCAATTGTGTTAATGATCTTCTCAGCTTCAGCCCCAGGATCTATAATCACTACTTCTTTTGTGTTTGATGACCCAAAAATGTAGGTATTAACTATGTAAGATCCGACAACCAATCTTTTTAGAATCATATTAAATCTACTCCTTTTAAAATTAGAAGTTAAAATGATAATTAGCTTTTATTTTTTATACTTTTTAACTTGATTTATGTTTTTTTTATAAATTGCTAATCGGATTTACCCTCTCAAGTAAAATTATGAAAGATATAATACCATTTTAAGCAAAATAATTCCTAAACATATTCATTCGTCTCTCTTCTCCTACTGAGGTGTCACCCATATGACCTGCAAAAATTAGAAAATTATCAGTAATTTCAGGATTATGCATGATTTTATTTTTAATGGATGAAAATAGTAGGTTTGGGTTTCCCCCTCCGAAATCAGATCTTCCAATGCTTCTACGAAAGATCAAATCCCCAGAGAATATTATTCCATCAATTTGGTGTCCATTGTACTCTTTTACATCTTTAGTGTAAAAGCACAAGGAACCCGGAGAATGTCCCGGAGTTTCTAATACATGTAATGTAATCTCACCAACAGAGAGAGAATCTCCTTCATTCAACCATTTATCTGCTTGTTTTTGATGATATGAACCAGAATCATACTCCTTTTTATTAAACATTAAAGGAATGTCGAAATATCTTTTAATTTTTCCAACCCCGCCTGTATGGTCGAAGTGACCGTGTGTTAACAAAATGCTAATCAGTTTACTACCTAGATCTTCTATAGATTGAATAATCGTACTTGCGTCTCCACCGGGATCGATAACTACGACTTCCTTAGTCTCAGACGAACCAAAAATATACGCATTAGTGCCAAGAGGGCCTACAATTAGCTTTTTTAGTATCAAAAGAAATTACACTTTTTATAGAGTTAGATTTATTATAGAATTAGAAGGAAAAATAATAAAGGATTATTTTTTTTTAACTAAATTGTTTATTTCACTCAGTTTATTGTAAACGTCTAACCCTTTTTCAGTTAATTTTATGTATTTGATCTTATTACTATTTTCAATCTCTATTAACCCTTTTTTAATAAGATCATCTTTCACGCGAAAGAACGAGTTATAGTAAGAAAATTTATTTAACTCATTGTAGAAAGCGTGCTTGTCTAACTTGTTGCCATTCTTTATGAGCACAAAAAGTGTATCTTTGAACCCCTTCTTCTTCAGCAACCCAATTAAATCTTCAAATATCATTTTTGATTAGTCTCCTATACCTAATTAAATTATTACTGGTAAGTAATATTATACTAAATTGTAATTGAAAATTAAAAGCCACTTAAAAAATCTTTGATCTTAAAACTGTTATGTTTGAGTGGCTGTAACAAATAAATTTGACATTTTAAAATTTTACTTCTAAGTTTTAATTTTTATCTCGACAAAATTAAATATAGCGAAAATCTAAATAATTTTTAGTTTGGAATTACCTTATAGTTAAAATAAATAGATGATTTTTCAGTTTTTCAAGTTATTCTCTGAACAATGTTTAATTAATAATAGATATATTCATTGTATTAGTATTTCAGGCCATTTAAAGTAGGTATACAGAATGGGAATTATGTGGGATAGATTTAAATAGTATTATTTCTAATTAATAAATGATGAAAAAAGAAATAATAAATGAACAAATTAACAGAGGTGATTCAAAAAGCTTACATATAAGTTCAGTTCTCGTAAAAAGCATTTTAAAAAGTGATAGGAAGATAATGATTCCTAATTTAGAATTCTCTAAAATAAAAGAGAATATACTAGATACCTTTATCGAAGGGAAGATTGGAAATCCTACTTAATTTTAAATTTAAACTTTTTCTCTTTTTTATCTATTTTTTTAATATCTAACGATAATTTCTTAATGTTTAATCTGTTTTAATTATTATATTTATGACTCATGAATCCGCAGATATAGTAATTTTAGGACATGTAGCTAAGGATATTATCGAAGTAGATAAAGAGAGTTATACTAGTTTAGGTGGCGCAGTATATTACGGTGGCATTGCAGGAAGTCATATGGGTCTAAAAATTACAGTTATTACAAGACTTAAGGAAGAAGATTTCAAATTTTTAACTATTTTTAAAAAGAATGGAATTAGATATTATGCTTATCCCTCTGAGCAAACTTCTGGGCTAAAAAATATCTACTCCTCAAGTAATATGGAGTTTAGGAGTTATGAACCACTAGGTTTTGCAGGCTTATTTAAAAAAGAAGAAATTATTGACATTGATACAAAATTCTTTGTAATTGGTCCAATTATAGCAGGAGAAGTAGATTTAGAATTATTAAAACATCTAAAAACTATTTATCCTAAAAACTTATGTTTAGATATACAAGGTTTTATTAGGTTTAGGGATGATAATAAAGTGTTTTATTCACCCCTAAATCTTAAAGAGAAGAAGGAGATCATTTCAAATATTAATGTTTTGAAAGTGGATCAGACTGAAGCTGAAATTTTGACCGGGCAGAAAATCCTTAAAAAAGCTGCTCAGGAAATACTTAAATTAGGTCCTAAAGAAATTCTTATAACTCACGAAAAGGGCATCTCAGTTTATGGTCTAAACTTTTCATATAATTTTCCATGGAAGAATCGAAGTTCATTAGGAAGAACTGGGAGAGGAGATACGGCGCTTATTAGTTATTTGGGATCTCGTATTAAAAATGCTCCAGAAGAGTCATTAAAATTTGCAGCAGCGCTTACATCCTTAAAATTAGAGAATCCCGGACCATTTAATTTGCCACTTCATCAAGTGGAAGCTTTAATTAAAAAAGAGTACTGAGAGGAAACCATGAAAATTGGAGGAATCCTTGACATATCAACAAAGGATATCCCGCATAAATCTGCTATGGTTTTATTTACTGTAGGGTGTAATTTCAAATGTGAATTTTGTCACAATAAATATCTTTTACAACCTAATGTTGGGAGAGAATACAGTATCAAGGAATTGATAGACAAGATAAGTACAAACTCATTGGTAAGCGGTGTGAGTATTACTGGTGGAGAACCAACTTTACAAAAAGATTTACCGGAATTATGTAGAGAAATTAAAAAGATTGATAAATATTTAAGTATAGATACTAATGGCTCAAATCCTGGTGTTATAAAAACTATTTTCCCATATATTAAAAGAGTAGCATTAGATTTGAAGGGTCCTCTTGAGGCAGAAAAGTTAGAAAAGATTACTGGTGTGAAAGTAGACATGGATAAGATTCGTAAAACTCTTAAGTTTCTAAAAATCCAAAAAGAAATAGAGTTTGAGGTACGTACTACTTATGTTGAAAGCTTGTTATCTTCAGCTGATATTGATAATATTATTTACACCCTTAAGGGATTAAAATTTAAGGGTAATTTCGTTCTTCAACAGTACCAGTTTTTTGAAGGTGTTGGGGAAGAATTTAAAAAGATTTTTTCCAAACCTGAACATGACACATTAGTATCTATTTTAAAACCGTACAGAGATTTAGAACTACCCTTTAAAATATTCTTAAGGGATGAAATAGTTGGATACTGTGTTATTGACGAATTGGAATGTTAAGAACTAATTTTGATTTATTGGTATCGATTTTGTTTCTATTTTTGATTTCATAACGTAGAAAACTACAATCCCGCATAATACAATAATTAATTGGATAAGAACAATCTCCCAACTAAAAGTAAACAGCAATGCGATACAGATAATTGAGCCTAAAAGGGCGATTATTGGTACCCATTTGATAGTTGGTTTTAATTTAAACGGTCTCTCCATATCCGGTTTCGTTTTTCTTAAGGCAATTAAACTAAGGTTAACTAAGATAAAATTAATGAGAACACCGAAGACAGTAGCATGAGCAACTAACGAAATATCCCCAAACAAGATTGGAACTATTGTAATGCACATAGTTAGAACTACCGCAATTGTTGGGGTTCTAAATTTTGGTGAAATTTTCCCGATCCCTTTTGGTAATGCCTTATCTCGTGCCATCCCATACATCATTCGGGAGGTTACAATCAACATAATAAGTACTGTATTTGCTGTGGCAAACAGAGCTATTGAAGACATAATAATCCCACCAATTGGTCCTAAAACTTCTGCAGCAACTGCATTTAAGGGCGCCTCAGAAGTTGCGATTGAATTATAATCTAGTATACTGACTACGGAAATAGCAGTAAGACAGTAAACAACGGTTGTAATAATAATGGAATAAATAATTGCTTTAGGCAGATTTTTATGAGGTTCTTTTACTTCTTCTGCGATATTGGCAATATCTTCAAATCCGATATAAGCAAAAAATATTAAGGCTACTGAAGAAAAAACTGCTGTAAAAGTAGAAGCAGGAGGAAGTGCAAAATAGTCGACGGTACCAAAAGAAGGTATCCCAATTATGATAATAATAATTAAACCGGATGCTTCGATTAAGGTAAATATTATATTTGTACGAGTGGATGTTTTAATACCAATTAAATTTATGACGCTGAGAATTACTATTAGTAAAACAGCAAAAATGATATTTATAAATAGAGAGGGAATCCCAATTAATCCGGAGAGATAACTACCAAAAGCTAAAGCAACTGTTGCTGCAGAAAGTATTCCTGAAAAGATAATTATCCAACCTAAAATAAATGATAAAATCCGTTTTTTAAATGCTTCTTCTGTATAGACAAATTCTGCAGCGCTCTTCGGATACATAGCAGACAGT
>JAGXNR010000042.1 GCA_019894875.1 Promethearchaeota archaeon
AATGGTCTTTGAGCATTACATAGAGTTGGGTTATCTCCATATCCTATCTTATTAGTAAAATCGATGTACTGTTCATTAAAGTGAAAAGGAGCTAAACCTACGCTAAACACTTCCTGCATAAGAGGAACCATATCCATTGCATAAAACAATTCCGGACCGTAATTGAATGGATGCATTATAATAGGTTTTTCTTCCTTTCTTGCTTTATGGATGTCAAGAAAACTATTCAATAATAATTCTACTATAGGTGTAAATTCTTCATCTTTATTCTGATTCAACCATGCATTATACATCGTCTTCCACATTAAAAGGTCTTTTCCCCAACTTCCTCTTCCAAGCTTCTTATATTCATTATACAATTCTATATCCATCTTTTTCTCCTCATTTCTAAATCCTTCTTTACATTACAACTTGTGTTAGGAAATCTGAAATCTGTCCCTTAATCGCTTCTGATGTAACTTCTCTTGAATCATAGGAGTCACAACTAAAAATCAAGCTCGGAATTCCGGTTTCTTCTTTTATAGCTTCCGATGTCACTTGTCCCATAAGGTAAACATGCTTACATGCAAAATGCATAGGCATAATAACACAGTCAATTTTATAATCTTTAATGAAATTTATCATATATTCAATGTAATATTCAATAGGACCTCTACATTTTCCAACCATGGAGGCATCTAGTGTTCCCTTAGCTAAACTTTGAAAACAATTTTCAATTGTTGATGTATCGTGGGGAAGAACTTTATAATGTCCTAAAAGATCCATTATGACTACAGCATTAAAAGTGTTTTCTATCCACGTTAAAAGAGTTGGATCAAAAAATACGTGAGTGTAGGGCCAGGCTATCCTGATTTTTTCATCAGGGACACCTCCAATACCATTTTTAACATTATCTGCTGCTGTATCTCGCATTGATTTGGTGACTTTAAGGGCATCCAATGTACCTCCACAAGTTACCATTGTAAGAAAATTCGCAAAACCTGTTTCACTGGTCACAGGACATGGAACCGCTTGTAAAAGCTCATTGAATTCCAAGACATAACCACGCGCTTGATTACACAATTGCATAGTTTGTTGGAACTTTTCTTCATTAAACGTCAAATTTGTATTATCTTCTATCCATTTAATACAGCTCTTTGATTGATCAATTACATATCCAACTGTTTTCTCATCGTAAAACTGATTTTCTTGATTATAACCCCAGTATGGAATATCTAAGTTAAAAGAAGAAATCCCTGTTAAATTTTGATAAACTTGGTAAGACATTGAAAGAGAGTTGCAAGGTGTTGAGAGATAGAACAGAAGGTCAGGTAAGGGTGCTGATCCTTGCATTAATAAGCTAATAATAGGTCTTTGAGCATTACAGAGAGTAGGGTTATCACCATATCCTACTTTATTTGCGAAATCAATATAAGGTTGATTCATTCGTATAGGAGCTAACCCTACACTAATTATTTCTTGCATTAAAGGTGTTAAATCCATAGCGAAAAACAATTCAGGTTCATAATTAAAAGGATGCATGATAATTGGTTTTCCTTGCTTACGTGCTTTAGGAATACTTGAAAAAATTTTGAGAAGCATCTCGTTAAAAGGTGTTAACTCTATATCTTTCTGGGAGTTTAATACGGCAGTAAACATCATTTTCCATATAGCAAGGTCTTTTCCCCAATTTCCTCTTGAATTTTTTTTATATTCATTAAACAATTCAATGTCGATTTTTTTTTCACCTTTGTTCTAATATTTCCATAAAAGTTTGAACACGTGTTTTCATAGCTCCAGCACCACTTAATACGTATTCTCTTTCTAAATCGAGAAAGGGAATTCCTTCTTCTTTTAATGTATTACGGAGCATAAAGATCTCAGCCCACCATATCGCACAAAACTTCATTCTTTCAAAAATAACCCCATCTACCTTGAAATCCTTAATCATATTCATCATAAACTCAGATCTTTCGATTTGTCCCCCAGACATTCTCGGACATGAGATTCTTGATAAATATCGTTCTGCTAAGGCATCAATTGGATTTGAGTCTTCATCAACTAAATCCCAAAAGTATCGAGTTCCAAAACATAACGAATCTGTAACAATTAATCCCCCCAGATCTTCTATGACTTTTAGATATTCTGGTTCATCAATCATGCTTCCAACAACCATTAATCTAGCTCTGTAGTCAGAATTTCCTTCCCCTTTGTCAATACTCCCAATTAGCTGTGTCAAAAGTTCATTAAATTGGTCCCTTGGAATTGAAACACCCGCAGAAATTACCTTCAATATATCTGTACCAGTAATAGGAGGATTTTTTCTCTTTCTAAGTTCATATAGTTCTTTAAGATGTATACGAGATTGATTGTATTTCTTTATTGCAGTTCTTAATTTTTCGTCGGTTATTTTGACATTGAAACTTTTTTCTATTATTTCTTTAAACTTTGATAATTCATGTTTAAACCAATCTAGAGTTGTTTCATTAACATTACCGGGGATACCCATTATGTATTGAAAGGGAAAAGGAGCTTTATATCTTATATTGTCATATAGACGTCGAATCTGATCACAACAATTACAAGAGACAATACCGTCAAGAAAATTATACTCCTTTCTATTTGCTAATTCAAGACAACATCTTGTAAAACTACATGCAGTTGGAGTCATATAGGCATCCCCCATTGGTGTATCGGTACAATCTCTTGCCCTAACTCTTACTGGTAAGATATCCGCAGCATAAATAATTTCTTCAGGGATATATGAGCAAAAATATCCTAAAATTTTCTTTCCCTCATTCTTCCATTGTTCAATCCAAGGATTCATAAGGGGAATAGTCTTAGTGAATTCTTCCATAATTATCATTATTTCATCTCTAATATTTAACTAAGAAACCCATAGTTCTTCAAATTTCAGAGATCTAGGATTTATATTTAATTAGAAACTTTAATTATTAATATACGTTGTATAAGTTTAAAAAAGTAATGCACTTTAGCAATGTTCGTATTTTCTATTAAAAAAAATTAAGTATTAATTTAAACAACATAATATAAAGAAAATAAATAAAAAGGGAAGAAAAGGAAGATTAGTGATTATAAACAAAATTTAGAAAAAATCAGGTATTTTATAAAAGAAGAATCTCGGGTTGGTAAAAAAGTAGTAAAATATCAACCACAACCTTCTCTTTCAGACTTTTTAAGTAAATTTAACATAAAAATCGAATTAGATAATTGCAAAGAGATAATCCTTCAAGAAGAAACTCAGCTTGAGCTAGGAGGGGCATCTAAAAAATCTTTTTCTTTAATATACCCAATATCTGAGTCAGAGTCTTTAAAATATATACAAAATAGAAGAATTACTCTTATAGGACCTGAAATTATGGAGATAGCTACTCCATCGATTGATTTTGGAATGTTTATATTAATCGGGGGTAAAAGAATTTCAGACAAAAACTGGAGTTCTCTAAGGCAATTTAATTTCATCTCTAATGGTATAGAAGGTTTTTCAATTCGATCAGTACCTCGTAGATTTTGGTGTAGAATCAACTCCAAGATTATTCAAAATAATTTTTCTTTTGAATTCTTAGGAAATGCGATTTTTTATTTATATACCCAAAAATTCAAGAACTTGATAGAAAATATGGAAATTCTATTCATAGTTTCTTATCCTAACTTAATTGACCAGTTTATTAAAACAACATCACATATTTCTACCGATATAAATAAAAAGTGGAAGAGTAAAATAGATAAATGGAAGAAAAATATAGATTGTGAATATGATTGGGGTTGTGAAATATGTCCCTACCGAGAAGAATGCTATAATATTAAGGAAGTATTAGTTGAACGAGAAAGAATTGGAAATTAATCTATCGATGAAAAGTGGTAATTAAATGGAATATAAAAATCTCATAAAAAAACCATTAATCATAGCAGTTGTCGGGAAAGGGGGTGTTGGTAAAACAATTATCACGACCCTTCTTGCAAAGAATATTTCACAGAACTATAATTTTAAAATGCTATTAATTGATGCCGATCCGACTCACCCTCATTTAAGTAATATGGTTAAACTTGTTCCACGTGTAAGCCTTGAAATGATAAGAATTGATGTAATAAATAAAACTTTGGATAAAGAAAAATCGGTTCAAGAACTGGCAGAGAATATTGATTTTGAAGTCTATAATGCAATTGTAGAGGGGAAAGATTTTAGTTTGATTTCTATTGGTCAACCAGAAGATCCTGGTTGTTTTTGCCCTTCAAATACGCTTTTAAGAAAAGTTATTGAGTCAATATCGAAAGATTTTGACATTATCTTAATAGATTGCGAGGCTGGTCTCGAGCAAATCAATCGAATGGTTATAGAATCGGTAGATATTATTTTAATTGTGTCGGACCTTTCAATTAGGAGTGTAGAAACCGCGAATACTCTACGAAAAAGTGCAAAAAAATTTACAAATTATAAAAAATTGGGAATTGTGCTAAATAGAGTTAAGGGTAACATTGAACATGTTGTTAATAAACTTGAAGAGCTTGATTTACCACTTTTAGCAAAAATTCCAGAAGATTCTAAAATTTTAGAATTTGACGTAAGAGGGGATCCCATAATCGATCTTCCAAATAATTCAAAAAGTCTCTTATCAATAAATAAATTAGCAGAAAAAATTCTAGATACTAATTATTTGAAGGATTAACTACCTAAAGCACTTGTTTTAAAAAAAGGAAAAATTTAATTAAATATATTGATATATCACATTTTATAAGGAAGTTTTGCCTCATCAGGAATATTTTCAATATATTTCTTCCTAAAATCAGGATCTATCATTGGACATTGATTTGGTATACACTCATGGCTGTACATTGGATGTTTATACATTTTATCAAGAACCGTTTTTAAGGGTTCTTCCCGGATATTCCCAAAAGAAAGGGGCATAAAACAACA
Organism: Promethearchaeota archaeon; assembly: GCA_019894875.1. The sequence continues at coordinate 4,916 of JAGXNR010000042.1, forward strand.
AGGTTGAACATCACCATAGGGTGAAATATACATATATACCTTGTCTGCAACTCCCCTACATTGACTTGAAAATTGAGTCTGAAAATAAAAATCTCGACTTATATAAGGATAATCTGTCAACGCCCAAACTTTTTCTTTTTCTTCTGGTGTCAATAATACATCAGTTTCATGTAACCACTTACCCGCTGGTGTTGGTAGTAAATATCTTACTCCATGCGTACCCATATCTTTTGACATTTGAATAATTTTTTCAAAATCACCATTAGCTAAACTCTCTTTAGTCATATAGGTAGAAATTACACAACTTAATCCTACATCAAGTGCATTTTTTATTGCTCCCACAGCTTTGTCAAAGCATCCTTTTACTCCACGGTATTCATCATGTAACTCTGGAACGGGACTATCTATACTAACATAGAGCAGATCCAAACCACTATCTTTCAATTGTTGGGCGAAATCCTTCGTTACAGCTAAACCATTGGTATCGGTAAATACATACATTGATTTTTCTTTAGCATATTTTATTAATTCCATTAGATCTGGTCTCAATGTTGGTTCACCGCCAAAAAAATTGACTATTAAAGGTTTAGCAGCTTGATCTAATACATCTTTTATCTCTTCTGTGGTAAGATCCCGATGTTTTTCTTTTTTATAATTACCAGTACAACAATGTCTGCAACTACACTGACATTCATAGGTAATACCAAACATTAAATAGAAAACAGGTCCTGCTTCTTCATTAAAAAACTTAGCCATCTTTGCCGGATCAACCTTTAAGGGAAGTTTTAAAAAAGTTTCAGCCATTTCTGGTAAATCATTAAATTCCATTTTTTCTTTCAACCTTTTATTTTTTTAGTTCTTAAAATAATCTTTAATTGGATTATGTTTAATTGATTAGTGTTTGTAATTTAAGACAAATGAGTATTTATACCTTATTATCTTCGACGCGTTGACAATCTAATTTTCTAATTTTTGGTTAATTTGTTGATATATTGAACTCTTATTCTGAGTTATATCCGAATTAAAGGAAAAAGAAATCCAGAAGTTTAAATATTTAGTTTAAGAACTAATTCAAACTCTTGAATAATATATCCAATCTATTATAATTATGTTGGTTCCTGCAACTACCAAAAAAATTGAAGTTGTTTGCCCAATTTGTAAAACTAGGGATCTTATCGGCATCCCTGAAAAAAAAATAAGGAACAGCTCTCATTTAACTACAGTTTCAATTCAAAAAGGATTAATTTGTCCCCATCATTTTCAAATTTTCATTGATAAAAACTTGCAAGTTCGTGGTTATCAGAAAGTAGATTTTGAATTAAATCACGATAATTCAAAGCAATTAAGGAATGGAGTAAAAGTGTTTAATAAAAAAGAAGAGAAAAAAGGAAAGTATTTTGAAAATATAATCCATGATAGTAATTCAATAAAAACTGCATCCCCGCAAAACGAATTTTATGTTAAAAAGAGTGATTCAAAAGCAGAAAGAATCATAAATCCAAAGGAGGCGACTTTAAAAGAGATTTATGAAGAATTTTGGGAATTTATTGACGAGGATAATGAAAAGTTTCAAATGTTTATTCGGAATGATAAAAAACGTAAGAAATTATCAATTGATCTAAACAGAAACGAAAACTATAATCATTTAGAAATAAATCAGGAAATCTGATTTAAAAAAAATTGATTTAGAATAAAGAAAATTATAAGAAATTATTTTTTCAATGCTTTAGTAAAGACCATCTCATCACTAATTACTTGCCAGGTCCTCCAACCGTTTGCTACTTTTTCTTTTACTTCTTTAATAAAGGAGTCATAGCCAATTTCTTGACATCTTTTTAAATTGTCGCAAGTATCTCTACTATATCTTGTACAAATCATTTTAGTCATTTGACCCGGATCTGCCATTGGCATCGGACTGTCTCCCACATTAGGACACGGATTATCTTCAGTGGGATTATAATCATCACATTCAGCACAAGTCCAATAACCCTTGCTTTTTACACATTTTGAAATACCACAAAATTGACCAGCAAATCCTCCTATATAACACCCAGGACACTTTCCTCTCTCACTGTTTTTTATTACTTTATTTAATACTCCTAATGTACCATTGATCTCGTCTGGATTTAACCCCACAGACATCCCAGTATCTTTTAAATTGCCACCTTCCCAAATATTTTTCAATTTTATTGCTGCTTCTAAACTTTCTCCAGTATGACTATCACATCCTAAGCATGCAATACCGCAGGGCGCGACAATTCCTCTATCTTCTTCCTTTACATCATCTAATTTCAATTTCAATTTCTCCACCAACTAAGAATTGTATATTAAACTAAACCATACTTTTTTTATAAAAGCATAGTCTCTTTCATAAATTGTAAAAAAGAATTTTCACCTTTCTTTCTCTGGTTTGAATAATCTTTTACCTATTTTTAAATTCATACAAATTCTTGATAAGAAAAAATCTTAGTTTGGATACAAAAGATATAAGAAATCGGAGGATTCTGCTGTATTACTTTCTCAAATTAATGATAGTGAGAAGATTAGTATATTAGAAAAATGCAATTAAATAAGGTAAGATATATTCATAATTATTTTGAATTTGTGTTATAGTTTAGACATAAATAAATTATTTTTTCTCTTATATTTTAGAGTGAATATCGTTTAACCATTTTTTATTATATAACTTTTGAGTAAGCTTAAAATTTTACAGATTATTTTCTCACATAACTAAAATTAAATTTTGATAAGTGATATATAAAAAAAACAAAAAAAATTTATGCAATGGTGAATAAAACAGATGAGTTATAAATTACCTGATGAAAAAGACCTCGAGGCCATGATATCTTGCGAGCATTTCGCTGAAGACCATGAAAGGCATCGTAGGTAAAGATTACGCGACGAATAACAAAGCAATTACCGCATCTTATTTAGCAAAATCAGTAATGGGACTTGAATCACAGATTCCAGATATCGTCATTCGTCCGAAATATGTAGAAGAGATCCGTAAAATCTTAGTATATTGTTCTGCTGAAAAAATTGCGGTTAGCCCTGTTTCTGGGGGATTATCGGGGGGATTTGCATGTCCAACGATCAAACCTGGAGGAGTTCTGCTCGATTTAGGAAGAATGAATCGTATCATTGAGATTGATGAAGAAAACCGTTATTGCATCGTAGAACCAGGGGTTACAAATGGTGAGCTTTGGGCTTATATGCATAAACACCATCCTGATTGGGCACCTCCTATCCCTGATGGTGCTCCACCTGCAGCGACCGTTATGGGAGATGCTATAGATCGTGGATTCTCGTTATATACCAGTTCTGTAGGACCTCAAGGAGATAACTTTATGTGCGGAGAAATCGTATTCCCGAATGGTGACGTAGTACGGACGGGCTCATGGGCACTTCCATTTGCGAAACCTTTCTACAAATACGGCTTAGGACCGGATATGTGGAGTTTTTTAATGGGTTCCCAAGGAACTATGGGAGTTATTACAAAAGCTGCTGTTAAGATATACCCACATCCTAAATTCAAGACGGTTGTTGTCTGGGGTATGGATAATCCTTACGATATGCAAGATTTAACTCTTGAAGTTGGTAAACAAGAGTTTGGTATTGCTCATAACACTGTAATGGTTCAAGGAGGTAATTATCCTCTTGTGATGGCTCGATGGCCCAAAGATAAAATCCCTCACGACTACGAGTTCTACAAGGAAATGGGAATCTCGCAGTGGTGGATGAATTGATTATACATTTCGTAAATCACATTAATTGGGAGTGTTGGGCTCAGACACAAGAGGAACTGGATTATGTGACCACTAGAATTGATAAGATGGCTGAAGACTTTAAAAAAAGAGCGAAAAATCCTGATGCAATTATAAAACAGGTACTTCATCCGAAGCAAATTGCCAGTAGAATGAAAAAACCAAATAAAATTGCAATTTCCTATAGTTTCTGGGAAGCAGGCTTCTTGTTTATCACTTGGTATACCCCTTGGCCAGAATGTGCTCATTTTGCTGAGATGTATACTAAGAAGATGGAAGAATATGGATTCCCACCAGTCATATGGATTGCTAGCATTGAGCGATGTAGACAAGCGATATGTATGCCCATCATTTGTTTTGATAGCACAAAGCAGAGTGACATCGAGAAAGTACAAGAATTAAATAGAGATACAACTGAATATGCTCTGAAACAAGGATGGTTGAATTACAGGCCTGATCCGTATATTCATATCCAAGCCTATTACCAAGCAGGAATGTACTGGAAATACTTACGAATGTTTAAGAAAATGGTTGATCCTAATTTTATAATGCACCCTGGAAGATTAGCTCTTCCATAATCAAAGGAGGTAGATAAAAAAAATGTCAAAAACAGGAATGGAAAGGCTTAAAGAGCTGAAAAAAGATGTATATAAGTGTATACACTGTAAAGCTTGCAGATTTGCTTACTCAGGGGAACCTGATCGAAAAGGAATAGGAGAATTTACAGGAAAACAAGGAACTGTGCTTTATGAAGGTATGGTAGATGCTTGTCCTGCTGGAATCGAGCACGGATGGGAGGCATTTTGGAATGCTGGAAAAATTTGGATTGCGCGCTCAATTTTAAGTGGGGACTTAGAATTTACTGATGAAGTTAGGGATGTAATAATGCCATGCATTACATGTGGTCAATGTTCTGCGCAGTGTGAAAATAAAGTTCGCACCGTAGACATAATCGAAGCTTTACGGGCTGCGTGTAAAGAAGCAGGAGTTCCTATGATTGAGAAACACCAATTAATCGAACGACTAACCAAGGAATTAAACAATCCATATGGTGGAAAAGCAGAAGAGCGATTGAAATGGGCAAAAGATGCTGGTTTAGAGAAATATATTAACAATAAAGATGCTAAAGTTGGTTATTTTATAGGGTGTACTGCGAGCTATCGACAAATGGAGATTGCAATTGCTACTTGTAAGATTTTTGAACAGTTAGGAATCAATTTCAGATTAGTTGAGGATGAGGTTTGCTGTGGAAGTCCTTTCTTTAGAGTAGGTGCCGTCGATACCGCCCAAGAATTAATGAATAAAAACATTGAAGCATTTAAAGACTTAGATTTAGTCATGTTTTCATGTGCGGGGTGTTATAAAACATTGACAAATGATTATCCGAAATGGATGACTGAAGGAAAACTTCCATTTAAAACTATGCATGCTTTTGAACTAGTTTCTCGATTAATTACAGCAGAAAAGATAAAATTTAAGCCTAGTAAAGAACTTAAAGGAAAAGTTGTCACATATCACGATCCATGTCATCTTGGCAGACATATGGCTTTAGAAATGGAACAGGAGATAATTGAAGAATCTACAAACCTAATGATGGATAGTCGTATGATTAGGCAAAAGATTAACGAGTGGTATGAAGTCCCTCGAATTATACTGAGGCAATTAGAACAAGATGTAGGGATCAAATTTACGGAGATGTATCGAATAAAACTTGATAGTTTCTGCTGTGGCGCGGGAGGGGGAGTTCGTGCCGGATATGCTGATTTTTCACTAAAAACCGCCAGTTTACGATTAGACGAGGCGAATGCTGTAAAAGCGGACATAGTAACAACCGAATGCCCCTTTTGTTATACAAATCTGCATGATGCAAATGAGAAATACAACCATGATGTAGTAGTGTATGGCTTGATTCAGATGATTGATGAGTTTAAGCTTCTCGAAATTAAAGAAAAGCCTACCTTAGAAGAAGTTTTAAGTATGAAAGAGTAAGTCAAAACTATTTATTTTTTTTTCTCTTTTATTTTTTAGATATAAGGTTATATAGATCAAAATTTCTACGTAGTTTATTTCTATAGTTTGCCTAATTCTTTAAATTCCAACTCTGATTTTTTTTTGACTTAAAATTTAAATTAGAATTAGGATTTATTCTAACTTAATATTATATTACCAAACAATTGTAGTGAATGGTATTTTAAGAAAGCGAAATTTCTTTATTTTACTTTTAGTAATTGCATATGCAGTAAATTTCTCATTCTCTCTTTTATCTCCAAACATATTATGTAACAATGATTCAAATGATGTGACAGAAAATGTAAATTTACCATATACTATTAAATCTGCTAATGATGATACAATTGCTCCAGTGATTACTTTTGTTAGACCTGATATTAACGGCACCTCAATAAGGACTTCTTATTATGAATTTACTGTCAACATAACTGATGCTAATCCACCCTTACCTGGGAACGTGACAATTGAACTAGCTAACGCTAGCACTTCCTTTTTTAACGCCTCTATGCTTTATGAGGAGGGAGATATATGGTTTTTCCCTTGGGAGAATTTAACCTCATATCCAAATGGACAAACATATATTATTAGGGTAAGAGCTACAGATTCATCGTCAAATGAAAATGAGGGATTATCAAATGATTTATCTGTAATTCTTAATGTATATTATGCTCGAGTTCCTAATCTTATCAATGCAATATTTTATATTATCGCTGTAATTGTTATCATTGCTGTATTGATAGTATACTTAAATAAAAAGCGAAATATTCTAAAAACTATTGATGATTAAAGGTAGATGAATATATTATTTAGCATTTTATAGCTAGATAATTCTATAATTGAAGAGAGTTTAATTAGATCATTCACCGTGAATCTTCTTAGGTATATTGTAGCAGCAATCTATATTTTTTATGATTTGATTTATTGAAAAATGTTATATGCGATATTCAAAAAAAATATATGTCAATATTTTCATTAATATCAAAAAAAGAATTTTATATTTTTTGGGGTTTCTTAGTATTTGATTAACGTTGAGCAGAAGTCAGCTTATCCATATATCACCAAGTTTAAAAAAGAGCCATTTAAATCTTTTGCTATTGTTAAAAGGAAAGATATTGGAGGCTTTTACGTCAGAGATTATAAAAAATTAATTGAATTTTACAACTATTTTAATGAAAATTTATTAAATGAGCCTAACATAACACTCGAAAGTTTATTTTGGTTCACATTACTGGGAAAATATCTCAAAGAAGAAAAGAAGAAAATACGAGATGAAATTTTTACTTTTATTAAAAGATGTGAAAGTAGGACCGATGACCAGTTAGGATTTAAGCGGTACTTTGACAATTACAAATACCCCGATATCTACTCTACTTATTTTGCATTAGTAAGCATAAAGAATATTGGACTATTAAATGAATATTTCATTTCGGAAGGCAGGAGTTATATAAAAGAAGAGATTAAAAACTTTATTTTATCTCTCAAAAAAGGAAATAAGTTTTTACATTGTCATGATAAGGAGTGCGAGATTTGTAAAAATATTTCTCCTTCAGAAACTCTATTTTACGTAATGGAGATATTCACTCTTTTAGGTATAGACGTTCGCAATAGCAGAGATCAGCTCCGGTTGTTTATGGGGGAAACTAAAAAGAAGAGTAGTATATTAACTTACAAATTATTATGTTTAAAATATATCGAATTAGAATCTGATGTGAGGGAAAAAGAAATTCAGAACTTTCACCAGTATCAAAGAGAAACTGGTGGTTATGGATTTAATCAAACGGAGAATCTGGACGATACTTTTTGGATCGTTTATGTATTAAGCTTATATTCATGGCTTTTAGATTATAATCCCTCAGGTGTATATTCATTTATAAATAATCAATTAAATGAGATCTTAATTAATAAAGAAAATTGGAATGTTGTACATTTGGTTACTGCATCTAAATTAATTATCCTTTTATCGATTATATGGAAGAAATTGATTAGTGAGATTGAAAGGGTTGCGTTTAAAGAATTAGAGAGGGAGAAATTTATTGATTTAAATCAATTAAAAACTACTTTTGGTTTATCAAGCGATATAGAGGATATCATCTCATATATTAATCTTAATTATCGTTTTAATATAAGAATTTTAAATAACAAAATTGAATTTAAAAATTACACTAGGAATTTGAGTAAAGGAAAACAGGAATTTATTCAGAAATTTTATGATCAAATTAGTAACAAGAGTATTATTTCTCTTTCAGAGATGTTTAAAAAATATAAAACACTGAATTTGGAACCTATAAAGTTAAAAGAAGACATTATTCCTATAATCAATGATTTAATTTCACGCAATTTTTTTAAGGGAGATCTTAAAGCTAAAAAACGATTCTTGGCTAAAACAAAGTATAACTTTTACTTGAAATATAATATAGAAAAAAAAATTGTATCTGATACTGAAATAAATACAGAGAGAATTCTTGAGGAAAAGGGGAAATTAGAAGATATTAGAAATGACATTTTTAATGTTACTTTAAAATTACAAAATATGGATGTTCAAATAAGAGAAGAAATTGATAGCTATCTTCTAATTAACGAAATTGATTATGCAAAAGAAAGATTGAAATTTGTAATAAGAAGTGCTGTAATGGATGCCGATTTTTTGAATGAGAATATTGAAAATTCATTTAATGAAGATTTTTACTTTACTAATTTAAAAGCCATCTTATATACTGAAATCGCTCAATGGGGCAAGGTATATTCGATTTTACACAAGAAATTAGGTGAAGTCAATTCATATCTTAAAGGGAAAATAAATGATAAAGAAATATTAAGGAATATAGATAAATTATTAGAAAAATTAACGGGGAAACTTAATCTAATTGAAGAAGACTTAGAGAAAAAGTTAGATTCTTTTAAGAAGATATTTAGTGAAAATCTTGAGAGAGAAATTACAGAAGATAAATTAGCTCCTATAACTCATCATTTGAATCAAATTATAGGTAATATTAACCAATATGATAAAATAATTTTTAATATTTCTCAACAAATTACTACTAAAGAAGAAGAGATTGTTGATAAACATAGGAAAATAATAGAAAATTGGTTAAGAATTAAAGAAAAATATGAGAGTGAATATGAATTTTATAATGAGGGATTTCAGTTTTTTAAAAAGAATTTAAACATAATTAAAACCATAGATGTAAAATTTAATAATGAGATTTTGAAGATCGGGGAATTAACAAAAAGCAAAATCTCAGCAAATCAATTTCAAGAAGCATTTGAGATAATTAAAAATGAATCTGATATCTTATTAAATGGAAAAATAACGGAGATTAAAAATCTTCAATCTATCGTTAAAGAAGGTACGTCAAAGAAACAAAAGCTCTACTTATTATACAAGCATCTGCAAGATGATCTAGACAATTTAAGATCAATGATTATTGATTCTATAGCCAAACAATCACAGTTTTTAAAGGAAAAGGTTACAGAAGAAAGAAATAAAGCAGAAGTACAAGATTTTGATAATTTTGTTTCCCAAGAGGTTAATAATTTAAAATCTGCATTGGCAAAAGCTAAAACTAGATTTGATCAAATAAAAGATTTACAAATTGGGGAAATAAATAAAACTTTTGATATGCTTCAATCTAATTTTGATAAAGCATACAAATTGTTTCTAAAAAAATTTAATAACTGTACTAAAAGTATTGATAATTTTAAGGAGAAATCAAAATTAACAATCCTGCAGTGGGAAAATTTCACTAATTTTTTCAATAGTGAAATAGCAGAACAAAGAGAAGAATTCATCAATGATGTAATTTCAAATAGAATAAATGAAATGGCGATCGAGAAAAAAACTAATACTATTAAACTTGTTGATTTAAAAGACGATTTAAGACTTTCGTGTAAAGTACTGATTCAAAGATTAAAGGATATGATAGATATCTCTAAAATTTCTGCTGATTTGAATGAAAACGATAAATCTGTCCTAATTCACACAGATTTTTATTATTTAAACAAAGATCTAAGAAATTATATAGATAATCACTTGTTAAAATCAAACCGAGAAAGAGTGGGAAAGATACTAGCTCTCTATGATTCAAGTATAAGGAATTTAACTTTAAACACAAATATGTTAGAACTTAAAAATAGAATTAATGATTTAAAAGTTTTCGAAGAAATAATCCCTAAGAAATTTTATGATAAAACCAATGAACTTAAAATTAATCCGGAAAGACAAGAATTCCTTAAAACAAAGGAATATTTGGAGTCAATTATAGAAAATAATAGAAAGGCTATTAATAGTATAAAACAGTCACTTGATCTTTTCAATTCTATGCAAAATTTTATTGATCACCAGTATGATATGCTAAAAATTGAGTTAAAACAATATTACAATAGCTTTTTAAAAGATTCTGAAAAAAATGATTCCTATGTGGAAAAGCAAAAAATCTTTGAAAAAAGAAAACAAGAATTTAAGGAGAAATCAGAAAAAATCCAAGAACAAGTAGATAATGAATTAAAGAAAATATCTTTTAAAAAAGATGATTTAGATAAGTTAATTCCAGAGATAAGAGAGACATTTGTTAAGAAAAAGAATGAGTTTTTGGAAGAATTCGACAATAAAACTGAGAAAATTAATGATCAAATAGAGATCATGAAAAATGAATTTTTACGTGGAATATTAATAGATGATATAAATAGCAATAAAATTAAATTGAGTCAATTGCTTGGAAATCTTGAGAGAAAGGTAGAAGATAACTTAGAAATCAAAGAATTTAAAAAAATTAACGTCTTAATCCAAAAGAGAGGTAAGAATATTGAAACTGAGATTAAAGAGATCAACAGAGCTACAAAGACGATAATAAGAGAATATAATAAACGATCTAAAAACTTTCAACAAATTTCTAAATTTGTATTAGAGGATTTTGATAAATTTATCGTTGAATTCACAGAGATACTGAATGAAAAAGTAAAATCTCTAGAACGATTAATCTTGAAAGCTTATATCAATATGACAATTAAGGCTGTTGCTAACGAATTCTTAACAGTAAGTTTTTTGAATAATGAGTTAAAGATTAGAAAGCAGAATATCCAAGATCATTTATTATTCCTGATTAGTACAGGAGAATTAAAAGGGAAATATGATCCTCGATTTTTTATATATTTTGAAAACCCAAATGTAATAGATGAGTTAGATGAGACTGAATTAGAAGTTATAAAAAGTACAAATTATAAATTGCAGATGCTTAAACATAATCTAAGAAACTTTGCTGTCCAATATGGTAGCATAATTGCATTCTTTTCTTCAGTTGTCGCGATCTCATATTATGTGTTTCTTTTTAGCGGGAGTAATCCTATTGCGATTGTATTGCCTATTATCTTTACAGTCTTAATTTTAGGCTATTACTTAATAAGAAAAAGGGAAGAAAAGATAGGTTGATAAATGCCTTTTTCATGGTTTTTGTTTTCTGGGACAAATACAAAGGTTAAAGGAGAAGAAATTAATCATAATCCATAATAAATTGAACATAATCATCATGCTTTTTAAGATATCCCTGAAAACAAGCTTGGTTAAAATGAGTATAGAATTTCCGATCAATAATTTCTTCATCTCTGGCAAGATCTTGAAATTCTTGAAAACCTAACTTCCCATTATCTCCATAGGTTTTTACAAGTTGAATTAGTACTTTCACATTTTTGTTTAAATATATCTTTCTTGATTTTTGAGGTTGTTTCTTTTTTCCTTTTATCTTTAATATTTTAGTTTTCATCTTAGGTATATCCATTTTTATTATATCAGAATAAAATGTCACTCCAGATTCCCTTATTTTTTTATATTCCACACTATTGCAAAAATCATCTAATTGGTTAAGAATTTCTTCAATAGAACGGTTTGCCAACATCTCCTTTTCTCTTTCTCGTCTTTCCTTGAAATTTTTTATGAGAGTCAGGTTGGCACATTTGTTTATCTCAGACACTGAAAAAGTAATTGACTTCCGTTGTAAGGATTCACTTAGCTGAATTTGTTTATAATCGGTTAACACAGATTTCATCAGACTCTCTTTTCTCCTAGCAACATGATAGAAGGGGACATCAACAGTATCTTCAGTTACTAAAATATAACATCTTCCAGGTGCATTCCTACCAGTTCTACCACGTCTTTGTATTAGCCTTATTTCTGATGGGACAGGTTCGTAGAATATTATTGCATCTACATTTGGGATATCAATTCCTTCTTCAGCAACACTTGTTGCAATTAAAATATTTATTTTATCCTCTCTGAATTTTTGGAGAATCTCAGTTTGCACTTGTTGAGAAAATCCCATATCATCTATTTTAGAAGATTGACCAATAAATTTTTCAATTAATAATTGATTTTTAAATTCACTTCTCAATTTTTGCTTTAAAAATTCAGCCATCTCTCTATATTGCGTAAATATTATAATCTTTTTATTTCTATATTCTTTTAATTCTTCCCGGATAATTGAAATAATCTTTGCGATTTTAGGATGAGTTAAATTTGATAAATTATCCTTTTCAATCACAGAATCTATGAATTTGAAATGTTTTGAATTCACAATTCTTTTCGCAGATAAGATTCCTTCCTCAGCCTTATATTTAATTCTCTCTAAAAAAGAAATAAAGAGTGAAATATCTTGCGTTTCTATTAAATCTTTTGCATGAAGTAGAGAAACACAACTTGAGCAATAAGAATATACTGAATGTATATCAATGTCTTTTTCTTTAATTACATCTATAATTTTTGGCTCTTGATAAAACAAGCAGTCTACATATTCATCTTCTAATTCGTAACCCTGTTCATATCTTATTGACACCGTTAGATCATGGGAAATTCTCAAAAAATCTAATTTCGAGTAGTATTTCTTGAAAGGACTGATTAAATTTCGATCTTTGAAGAACTTTAAAAATTGCTGAAATAAATTCTGCCAAACATGGCTTAATTCTAATAATTTTGTTTGTAGATCAACCAAATTTATAAACATATCTATTTCATGGATATAGTTTATTACATCCTCATCATCATAACTTCTATATAAAATATTTTCAATTTGTAAATTATCACAGATTTCTTGAATCCGTTCATAATCTTTCCCGGGAGATGCTGTCAATCCTAAAATCAATGGATCATTACAGGTTTCAATATATTCTTTTGAGATAAAGTTGTAAGAATATTTCCCTTTTGTTTTGTGAGCCTCATCAAAAATTAATAATGAGACTTGTGTTAAATCATAACGTCCTCTCGCTAAATCGTTTTGAATTACTTGAGGTGTAGAAATAATAACAGTTGAATTTTTAAATAAATACATCCTTTTATCGGGGGATATTTTTCCTGTGAAAGAGATGATTTTTTCAGCATCAATATCTAGGAACTTTTCACAGGAACTTTTATGCTGAATAACTAATGGTCTTGTAGGAGCAAGAATAATTATTTTTCCCTTAGAGTACTTTTTGAGAGCACTCGAAATTAATAAAATGCCAACAATTGTTTTTCCTAAACCCGTTGGTAATACCACTAAAGAATTTTTATTCTTACAACTATTAGCAATATTTTCTTGATATTGTCGAAACAAGATAGCGTCTTTTTTTATATAAGAGCCATTGAAATATTTTCTTGATTCCATTTGCATGTTATAGAGAGAAAGAGGTTTTTTCTTTTTAAAATGAATATCGGTGTAGGATTATTATATTGTTTTGTTGAATTTTATCTATTGAATTTATTTATTAATTTAGAAATATCTTAATAAATTCTAATTATATGAGATTTCAAAAAACAAATTTCATGCAAGAGAAAATAGGATCTTCTTTTTTACAATTGCTCTTTTAATTATATCTTTTTTTTCTAACATTTTTAAAGTTAAGACAACCCAATCCCTAGCTATCATACGTGTAAATCTTCTACTTTTTGGATAAATCAAATTAAGTATATCATCTGGAGATAATCCTTTCTCTGAATGATTACTAATTGCGTCAATTACTTGTTTTTGCCGTTCATTCATCCGTTCTAGGATGGCTGAAAGAGTTTCTTCTGGATTGTCGATAATTTCACCGTGAGCAGGAAGAATCAATAACAAATTAGGTAAATTCTGAAATTTTTTAATTGTTTCAATATAATCCAAGATACTTGACTCGGGTGGCCCAAGCCAAGTTGATCGCATTTTCAAAACATTGTCACCCGAAAAAAGAATCCCCTTCTCCTCACTATAGAGAGACACATGCTCAGGGGAATGTCCCGGGGAAGGGAAAATATGCCATGGTTCATTATTAATTATTATTGTGGAGCGATCCTCAATAATTTCATCAGGATGATCTAAAAAAGAAAGACCATGAATACCCCTAAAAAATAAAAGTTCGCCATGACGACGAAGGAAATTCCAAATTTTTCGTATTATTTTTTTTCTAACTCTCAAAAAATCTTCATAGTCATCCCCTCGAAAATTGGTTTCAAAACTTGCTCTATCTTTTATAGTTTTAGCAATTTTCTCTGTTAAAACAATCTTTAAACCCAAAGTTTCACTTATACCATTTAAACCGCTAAAATGGTCAGAGTGACCATGACTCAGGATTATTCTTGTGATTTTAAATTTCTTCTTTTGTTCTATGTAGGAATTCTCCAATTTTCTGAATTCTTTTAGAAAAAGCTTTATAGCGTTCTTGTATCCATATCCCGCGTCAAAGATGATACCATTACTTCCAGCTAATACATAGATATTATCTGAAGGTCTGAATCTTCCTTTTTCTTCAATTAAAAAAATTCCGTGATAAACTTCTTTCATTCTACTTTGAAAAGTATTAATTGAAAAAAAGATTTTTGAAAATTTCCTCGTTTAAAGAATAGTTGGCAAAAAATAAAATTAAAAAGTTACTATTTTAGTATTGTTTATCTACTTTTCAATAAGAAGTTCTGTTTTAAGAATAATCGTATTCTTGAAAAGATTAAAATAAAAAAAAGGATAGATATTTGCGTAAATAAATTATCTATTAGCTTTTCCAGTTTGCTTAACGGTTTCAAGAAAGTCGAGAATTTCTTTAGTGAATCCCTCAGGATCCTCAATAGCAGTCATATGTCCGATACCGGGCATGATTACATGTCTTACATCAGGAATTTCTTTAGCCATAATCTCACTTGGTTTGATAAATACTATATCAAATTCGCCAAGCAGAACCAGTGTAGGGCATTTGATCTGCCTAAGTTGTTCAATTCTGGGGCTAGGATCACTATAAAAATTAGTCATAAATGTAAAGATCGCTCTTCTATCCGCTCTTCGTAGAAATCCTTCATAAATCTTCAGCATTCTATCTCCTTCTGGATGTTCAGCCATCTTGAATAAATACGGTCCAGGTTCACGCCGGATAGCGGTCATCCTCTCCTCAATGGTCATTTTAAGATCCGCTTCTCTCATAAACTTTCCCATAGTTTCTCGTTGTTCTTCTGTAGCTTCCTCCCACATCTTCGCATTTTTCTCTCGTTCTGCTATTTCCTCTTCTGTACGTTCCCGATAATCAAGCTGTTCTACAAGAGTGTTTGAGCTTGTATCTATTAGCATTAAACTAATAAGGCGTTCAGATCTTGTCATACCATAGCGAGCACCCACCATTCCCCCAGTGGCATGTGTTAATATATGAAATTTATCAAGACCTAAAAAATCCGCAAGGTTATCAAAATCTTTAGCCATAGTGTCAGCATCACACCCATGTGGTTCACCATCTATGACAGTACGACCATGTCCCCTCATATCTATAGATATTACCCGATATTTTTCAGCTAATTTTGCAGTAACACCAGTTTCACTCCAATAGTTCGCATCTTCCATTAAACCATGATTAGTTATAATTGGTTCTCCTTCACCAACATCTTCGTAATATAACCGAAGGTTGTCTTTTTCAAAATAGGGCATAATTATTCAATTTAGGTTATTTAATTGTTTGTTGGTAGTATTTTGTTACTTATTTTAGTTTCTTTTATATTGAATTACTTTTTATTTTTTATATTTAGGTTCTAACTTCTTTAAACCTAAGGGGGATTCTTTTAACAGCTAAAGAAATGAACAAATAAAAGAGAAAGTAAGACTTTAATTAAAAGATCAAGAATTCTGAAAATATTCACTATTATAAAGAAGGTTGAAACATAGTTAACTATAATAGAATAAAAAAAAGCATTAAATAAGTAGGAGAGAATGGTTAAATGAGATTTAGTAGTCTATCAATGAGTGGTACAACACATTTACGGTGTACAGATGGCATTATAGCTGCTTTACTTACTCATCCAAATTATCAATCAAATAAAGAGCTTATTCAGGAAGCAAAAAAATTAGTTTTAGGCCATAGAGGAAAATGGGCTTATGCATTTCATTTACCTAAAAAAGAAGCAAAAGAAGCACTTATGAAATGCTTATCTGATATAATTAAGAAACAACAATCGTCTGGAATGTGGAAGAGGAAATATGCTGAAATTTATACATATGGTCTTTTACGAGCATTGAAGCATGCAGAGCTTCTCGAACAAGATAGATTTCGTTATAATTTATACCAAGCCTTTCGAGAGAAAACAGACCTTATGAGTGTCCTTGTAAGGAAAAATATCATGAATGAAAATAATGTTGACATGGAAAAAGTTGTAGCTGAAATGTTCTCTAATCAACAAGAAAATGGTTCTTGGTTTAATAGTCTCTCCGCAACATGTTTTCAACTATTAATATTGAATGAGTTAGGCATTGATACTAATCATGAATTAGTTTCCTTCGCTATTAAATGGCTTTTTGAACAGTTTCATGAAACATTTGAAGGAAGAGCGAAGACTTGGACATTTGATTTTGATAACATTTTTCTAACAGATAATTATGATGCTGAACAAAATGGTTTTCAACAAGTTGCTCCAGAACATGGTAGAAATCCTTGCATCGGTTCTTTGTTGTCTGGTATTGATAGTTTTATTAGGCAAAATCCTGCAATAACTACTGCTATAGCACTCTATACCTTGACTACGTTAGGATACGGAAATGATAAAAGAATAGTAGACTCATATGAAAGCCTATATAACATTAGAGGTATTCGCGTAATTAATGGAGAGATCAATGATAATATTGGTTGGTGTACTGGTTTATATCGACCTAAGTCTTTGAATTATGACCTAAAAAGAACAGGTGTCAGTTTTGATGATTATTTACTAGTTGTGAAAGAAAGAAAAATCAAACAACGAAAAAACAAAGATTGATAATAAATTTTCTCTTAATATTGACTAAAGGAAATTTTCCCTTAAAGGAACTTGTTCCTCATAAACACCATAAAAATTGAAAAATACAATTTTAAATAAAAATCAAATATTAATTTATTCAATATTTTAAAGAGGAGTAAAAAAGTGAACAATAAAAATGTTTTAATAACAGGTTCAGGCTCTGGACTCGGTAGAGCAATGGCTATAAGATTAGCAAAGGAAGGTTATAACATAGTTTTAAACGGTAGAACTGAAAGTAAATTAATAGAGACTGAAAAGTTGTTAAAGGAGTTTAATATAAAAATCTTAATAAAAGTAGGAGATGTATCAGATTCTAAATTTGTCGAATCAATGATTTCTGAAATTGTTGAAGAGCTGAAAGGACTTTATGGAGTTATTAATAACGCAGGAATTAGTGGAATGCCAACCTCGATTCTTGATATAACAGAAGAAGAAATGCAAAAAATAATGGATATAAACTTTAAAGGAGCTTGGTTAGTATCAAAGTATGCTGCTAAATTTATGAAAAAACAAAAAGAACTAAAACCTCTAAGGGGTAAAATTATCAACGTGTCTTCTTTTATGGGATTAGAACCAACTCCGCCTGTTGGTATATATGGCTGTAGTAAAGCAGCAATGAATGCGTTAACTAAAGTGTTGGCAAGAGAACTCGCACCGACAATAACGGCAAATGCAATTTGCCCAGGATATCATGTTACTCCAATATATAGAAATGATCCAAACCTAATTCAAAGTTTCTGGAATATGATAAACATGAAACCTCTCTTAAATAGAGTAGGAACTGCTGAAGATGTTACAGGATTAATTTCCTACTTAGTATCAGAAGATTCAAACTATATGACGGGTCAAATTATAAGTATGTGTGGTGGAGTTGTTCTTCATTAGAAAAGACTAAGAAATTATCTTTGTTGCCCCGTATAGTAATGGTATTGTCTCAGTGAGCTCTCTCTTCACGTCTTTTTACACTCATTTCGAGTTGATTTTTAACAGGTTCGATATTTCTAACCTTTTTAAGTGAAATTGCTTCAGATGGACAATTAGAGGCACAAATCCCACATCCTATGCAGAGTTCAAGTCTTATATTCATAAAATCATCTGAGTGGTCGCTTCTATGAGGCCAATGATGATAAATCGCATTCATCGGGCAAATCTCCATACAGGATTCACACAAGGTACATAAC
>JAGXNR010000043.1 GCA_019894875.1 Promethearchaeota archaeon
GCCAAATAGGATTTATGATTGAATCAACTTTAGACGAAGAACTAATGAAAATCGGAATTGATGAAGAAAAACTGTTTCTTACGATTCTAACATATGTCAAGGTTGATGCTGAAGATCCCGCCTTTCTAAATCCTACTAAACCAATTGGTCCTGCCTACTCGGTACCAAAACCAGGATATATTAAAACTTCAAAAGGGTATCGTCGTGTGGTTCCCTCCCCAAAACCTATAAAAATATATCAATGGCGTGAAATAAAAAGATTAATGGAACTAGGAAGTTGGATTGTAATCGCATGCGGAGGGGGTGGAATTCCGGTAATCAAAGAAAAAAAAAGACTTTATGGCGTCGAGGCGGTTATAGATAAAGATCTTGCTAGTGCGAAATTAGCTGAACAAATTAATGCGGATATTTTATTGATTGCAACTGACGTAGAAAAAGTGTCTCTTAATTATGGAACTGAAAACCAACAAGACTTAGAAAAGTTATCAATCAATGAAGCAAAGAAATATTTAGAAGACGGTCAATTCCCCCCAGGAAGTATGGGACCAAAAATTCAAGCAGTTGTAAACTTCTTAGAATCTGGTGGAGAAAAAGCAATAATAACTTCCATTGATAAAATAATTGAAGCTTTAGAAGGAAAAGCGGGAACACAGATATATAGATAAAGTTAATTCATTTATTGTTTTACGATTAATCTTTCGATTATATCCACAGCCCAATCAATTTCTTCCCGAGTGATAACTAAAGGTGGAGCAAATCGAATGGTTGTAGAATGTGTATCCTTTGCCAAAATGCCATTGTCTTTTAATTCCTCAACAATATGTCTAATATCTTCAGTAAATTCGACAGCAATCAGTAATCCTTTACCTCTAATATCTTTTATTGGAATTGTAGTTCTTTTTTCACCAATCTCCCTCAATCTTTTAATAAAGTAAGCCCCCATCTCTGTTGCTCGTTCAGCGAGATTCTCTCGTAAATGAATATCAATTGATTTCATTGCGACAGCACATGCTAAAGGGTTTCCACCAAAGGTGCTTCCATGAGTACCAGGCTTTATTACATCTGGACCAATAATATCTTTAGTTGTAACACATGCTGAAACAGGATATACACCACCTCCAAGCGCCTTTCCAAGCAATAACATGTCAGGCTTCACATTTTCATGATCGCAAGCGAAAAATTTCCCAGTTCTGCAAAATCCAGTTTGAATTTCATCTAGTACCATAAGAACATTATATTTCGTACAAATTTCTCTTACCTTTTTCAAATATCCTTCAGGAGGAATATTTACCCCCGCTTCCCCTTGTATTGGCTCAAATAGAAATGCCGCTACTTTTTCTGGGCCAGTCTCTAAAATCATGTTTTCTAGTTCTTCAGCATCTCCATAAGGTATTATCGTAAATCCAGGAGTATAAGGTCCAAAATTACCGTAGTACCTCACTGCTGATATGTCAGAACTAAAACCTGATATAGTTATGGTTCTACCATGAAAATTATTTCTGCATACAATTATGATCGCTTCGTTTTTGGGGATTTTTTTCTTAATATAGCCCCAAGCTCTTATCATTTTCAGACCGGTAGAAACTGCTTCTGTTCCGGTATTCATCGGAATAGACATTATTCCTGAATTTTTTGGATCATTAATATGTGGTCCCACAACTTCAGCTAACATTTTCAAAAATGGTCCCATTTTATCATTATGAAAAGCTCGGGAGGTTAGTGTTACAATACTGGCTTGTTCTGTTAAAGCAGCGATGATTTCAGGGTGACAATGACCCGTGTTCTGACTTGAATATGCCGATAAACAATCTAAATACTTTTTACCTTCTGTATCATAAACCCAAACACCCTCTGCACGCGAAATAACAACTGGAATTGGATGATAGTTATGCGCACAGTATCTGTCATCCATCTCAATAAATTCTTTTGAAGACGGCATTTATTTTCACACTTATTTCTTTACTAGTACTACTTAAATATATGAACTTATTCATTAAAAGTTTAGATGTTCTCCTTTCAAATCTGGGAAGAAAATGGGATTGTTAAAAATGCAGTCTTATTGCCTAAACAAAAAGTTTATATACAGTAATGTAGAAGAAAGTAATTGCATTAAAATTTTACAAAAAAGAAAATCCAAAAAAAAAAGTGATAAAAAAATGAGAAAAAGAACATATACATTTTTCTTATCTGTCATACTCTTAGTTAGTTTTTTACCTATGGTACCTGCATTATCAAGCAACAATAATGAAATCCTAATTGTGCGAGATAACTATGGTGTTCCTCATATTTTTGCTGATACAAAAGAGGGATTAGCATATGGTGCAGGGTACGCGATGGCTCAGGATAGACTTTGGCAAGCAGATTTATACCGACGAGACTCTTTTGGCAGTTTAGCCGAGTTTGGTATGGCATCAATCGATTCAGATTACAATACAAGAGCTCTGGGTTACAGTAAGGAAGAATTACTAGAAATCTTTAATAATTGGGAACCTACTAAGCCAGAAGCGAAGTTAAAAGAAATGATGCTAGCATATGTAGAAGGCATAAATCAATATATTTTTGAAGCCCAAGTAGCTGCTGCAGGAGGAGATCTTTCTCTTATACCGATTGAATATATATTACTTGGACTTCCAATCGAACCTTTCACAATAGAAGATTGTACGGCTATTGTCGTAATGATGGCTTGGAGATTTGGTGGAACAGGTGGAGGTGAACTCGGTTACGCTTCTGCTTTCCAAGCTTTAAATGCAACATATGATGAAGAAACAGCGTGGGCAATCTTTAATGATCAATACCCTCAAGTAGATCCTGGCGCACCAACTACAATACCAAGTAAGGGAAGCCATTATCCTTATGGTCCAATCCAAAGTAGTATCCCTACTCTTCCTAATAATATTGACGATATCTATGAACAAGTTATAGGAGCCAGCATGGCAAAAGATCAATTATCAGAATCATTAGGATTGCCAACCAAATTTGGTAGCAACGCTTGGGTGGTTCGACCAAAAAAATCTGCAACAGGAAATGCTTTGCAAGCTGGAGGACCTCAAATGGGACAAACAATTCCCCAAATAGTTTTAGAAGTGGGGCTTCATGGAGCGGGGATTAATGCCGTCGGAATGATGATGCCTCACGCCCCAACTATCTTAATTGGTGCCAGTGATTTTGGTGCTTGGACATCAACTACAGGTTCTTCTGATCTTATTGATACATATATTGAAAAGTTAAATCCTGAAAATCCTTACCAATACTGGTACAACGGTGAATGGGTCAACATGGAAAAGAGGACTGAAACCATCTATGGTTACAAAAAGAATCCTGCATTAACCCAATACAGGGATATTTATCGTACAATTCATGGACCTATCAGAGCGTGGGATATTGAAAACGACCTGTGTTATTCTATGAAGGCTGATTACTATATGGATGAATTAGCAGCTGAAGAAGGATGGTCACTTTTTCAACAATCAAGAAGTATCTCCGATTTCGAAGATGCCACTAAAGTCGTAACTGCTGGTCATAACTTCTTTTGGGTAGATAGACGTGGTAATATCGGTTACTGGCATTGCGGTGCATTCCCTAAAAAGCCAGAAATTGGCAAAAACGGGAGAATTATAGATGATAGATTTCCATTATATGGAACTGGGGAAGAAGAGTGGTTAGGTGTAACAAGTTTTGATGAGATCCCAAAATCGATCAATCCCGCACAAGGATATCTTGCTAACTGGAACAACAAACCGATAGCAGATTGGCCTTATAAAGAAGCTGATTGGGGTGAGGTTCATGGTGTACCGTGGATACAGGAACAATTAGCAGCTGATACGAAGATTTCTTTTGAAGAGATGAATGACATCAATCGTAATACGGGATATGGACATTTTGCAGGCATGTATTTCCGTGAATTCCTTATAAACGCAGCTAAGAAAGATCCAAGTATTCCAACTGAGGTTATTGATGCTCTTGAAGCATGGGATGATCTTTATAATGACAAGATAGAGCCAAAATATCCTAGTCCTGATGGTACATATGATGATCCTGGTCTTACTATCTTTGATGAATGGTTCAGCAAAATTGATAATGAGGTATTTGATGATGATCTTCCTCCAGGTGTAAGTGATAGTCCCAGCACATTACTTCATGTTTTTGACGGTGAAGATTCAAAATTACCTTTAAATTTTGACTATCTTAATGGTGAAGATAGAGATGAGGTTATAGTTAGAGTGTTGAAAGAAGCGCTTATCGATTTAGAATTAGCATTTGGGTCAAATGATGTATCAACATGGCTTACTCCAGTTAGAACCACTAAATTTACCCCTCAAGGGTTTCTAAGCAATCCGTTATTTGGACAACCAGAATTAAGAATGCATTCTATGAACCGAGGTACTTATAACCATATTGTTGAGATGCCAAAATGGAAGTGGAAGAATTTAAAAAACCAAGAACCGACCCATGGAGTGAATGTAATTCCACCGGGACAAAGTGGATTCTTCAGTATGGTAACTGGACCAAGTCCTCATGCATATGATCAATTAGCTCTTTACGAAACTTGGACTTATAAACCTATGCTTTTCCGTTACCAAGCCATAGAAGACGTTGCTGAATCTTTTACGATCTTATCCTTTTAACGTTTAAATTAAAAATCAAATTTTAAAATTAAAATATTTTTTTTTATATTTTATACTAAAAAATTGAAATAAATTAAATTTATATTAATACTCCTTCTTGTTAACCTTTCAGGTTTTTTCTTTTTACTAAATCTTTAATAGCAAAAGTGGCTACTAATTCAGCATATGTACCTGGTCCAAATCCAGCATCATATCCTAATTCTTTTGCTAATTCATTACTTATCCTAGCTCCACCACAAATTAAAATAATTTGCTCTCTTATCCCTTCTGCTTCTAAGAGATCAACTAGCTGAGTTAGGTTCTTTACATGTATATCTTTCTGGGTAACTGTTTGTGAAACAAGCAAAACATCTGCTTTGAGTTCTATAGCTTTTTTAACAAATTCTTCATTCGTTACTTGGCTACCAAGATTAGTAGCTTCGATCATTTCATACTGTTCAAGACCATAATGACCTGCAAAACCCTTCATATTCATAATTGCATCAATTCCTACAGTATGAGCATCTGAACCGGTAGATGCTCCAAGGATAACCAATTTACGTCCAATTTTATCTTGAATATAATAGTTTATCTCTTCTTTCGACATTATATCTACTTCTACTGTATCTATCTGAATTTTAGTGTAATCGATTGAATGGATTGATTTTCCATACACTACAAAAAAAGTGAATCCTTTATCTAAAGCCGTATGATATGCTACTTCAGGATCTTTTAATCCCATCTTATTCGCTAACTCCTTAGCTGCTACTACTGCTTTCTCATTATCTTCAATGGGTAGGGTAAAACTAAATTGCACTTTCCCATCGTTCATGGTATCACCATAAGGTTTAATTCTGGTTAAATCTAGTTGCTGGTCAAATTCCTTTTTTTCAGTCGAATATAGTCCACCGCCCATTTTAACTCCCTCCTTTTCTTAGTTCATTAATCATCATTTCTATAAATGGATTATAATATTCCTTATTTTTTTTAATCACTCCATCCACTCCTTTTCCCCCATCCATAGGTCTTTTAATATTAGCAAAAATACCTTTTTCTAAGGTTGTAAAAAGACCTTGTTTTTCGATTTCCTTTAGCAAATTATAAGCATTATTAAGGACTTCATTGGCTCTTTTTTCTATTATTCCGTCTTTCTTAAACATGATTTCGTCACTTATAGATTTCATATTATTAAAAATATACTTCGCGTTTTCGATCGATAAAGCCCTATCAGACATAAATGGAGTGTGTATTGCCTCTGTTAACATCCCTAGCAAATGTATCCGTTGATTAGTCATAATTGTAACCATATTGAATAATGCATCTTGAATATGCCCTTTGAAGATATTTCCAGTCATATATTTTGTTGGGGGCATGTATTTAAGTGGAGCATTAGGAAAAATCTCTCGTGCCATTTGGGCTTGAGCAATTTCATATAAAAATCCATTTTCTAATTCTGGATTCATTTCAAAAGCATGACCGAGTCCCATCTGCTCTTCTTTTAATCCCGCGAGTAATGCAAATTGCTCATTTATGAATTCAGATGCGAGGACTGTATGAGCAGAATCATATGCATCAGCAGTAGTCAAATAATTATCTTCCCCAGTGTTAATAATTACTCCCGCATATGCATTTATCATTCTCGAAAAATATTGGTCTACAATCGTTCTTTTCATATTAATATCGCGAAATAAAATACCGTAAAGAGCATCGTTAAGCATCATATCAAGCCTTTCAAAGGCGCCCATTACAGCAATTTCAGGCATACATAAACCAGAACAATAGTTGGTTAATCTGATATATCGACCTAATTCTTCACCAACTTCATCCAATGCCGCTCTCATTAGACGAAAGTTCTCTTGTGTGGCATAAGTCCCCCCAAAACCTTCTGTAGTAGCCCCATAAGGAACATAATCAAGTAGGCTTTGTACTGTAGATCTAATAACTGCGATTACATCTGCTCCTTGACGTGCTGCTGCTTTAGCTTGGACTATGTCTTCATATATATTACCTGTTGCAACAATAACATAAATAAGAGGACCATCCTTTTCCCCATATTTATTAATTAAATCATGTCTCTTTATTTTATTCTGTGCAATTTGTGTCAAGTTCTCTTGAGAAATTAATTTAACTTTAGCTTTAATTTCTGAGATATCTTTTAAAGGCAATTCCAATAGATCTAACTTATTTTTACCAACTTTTTCAGCGATATCTTGAGGTAAAAGACCAGTATGTAGAATTGCATTCCCAATATATATAGCTGCTCCCATTCCCAATTTGTTTTTTATATTATCAATTACTACATTTGGCAAGGGTACATCAAACTCATCTACACCATCAATACCAAATAATCTGCATACTGTTCTTTCAATTGTAGTAGTAGTATGTTGATCTATGAACTTTTGGGTGTCTAACGCTATATTTTTTGCGGATTCTCTAGCCTTGTTTACAATTGAAAAATCGAGATTTAACTTACTTTTATTTTCCATAACAAATTTACCTTAATTTTTTTATTTAATTTAATCATTAACTCCGAGGTTATAAACAGGTATTGTAAGTACCTCTGTTAATGATTTCAAAAATACTTCTTTATCAAATTCATAACCCTCTGGTGAAGTAGGATTTATAGTAACAGCGAGAATATTTATAGAGTTTAAAACTTTTATAACTCCTCCCTTCTTTTGGAACTTTTTTAAGGTTTTATTGTTTATAAACAATTTAGTTCCATCGACTACTAAAATAATAAGGTCTTTATATTTTTTAGTGGATCTCATCAAATCTTCTAATAATTTATCTGTAATTGCCCCATTTATTATGATATACTTCGATTGTTCATCTAAATTATCTAAAATTTCTTGTGCTGAATCAAGTGCTGTTGAGACCTCTAAGAATTTAATCGAATTATTGTTATTTATAATACCAACTTTAGATTTCTTAATAATTTTTTTTGCGAGATTTATTATTTCTTCATTTGTCTCCCGCACTAAACTTAATAAATTAATAGTATGAACCGTTAAATCTATAACTTCTTTCATGTTTCTTGATACTGAAGCTCCTGTTGAGATAATGGTAGCATCTGAGATTAGAGGTGTTGAATAGGATTTTCTATCAAACGCACCATCTACCATTATTAGGTCGCAACCTAAGTTTTTTAATTCATCGCAGATCTTTTTTAATTGGTAATTTATGGAAGGTCCAGCTAATTCAATATATCCATTTCCGTTTGCTTTTAAGATCATAACCTCTCCTAAGGGCGTATTAAATCCTGTCTTTTTAATGACATCGAATTTTATTTCGTTTTCTTCAAAACATTGCGTTGCTGTGACTACATAAGTCCCTTTCTTAACAAAAATTTGAGGTTTTGGCAAATCGGTTATGACATCATATTTTTCACCATCTCTCCCAATTGAAGTAAGACCTAGAACATAATTTTCATTTATATTTTTTATAATATAATTTAGAGTCGTCGTTTTAGACACATTTTTTGCAAGACCTATTATTGAGATTACTTTTGGAGTCTCAATTTTAGTAAAATAGTCATTAATTAGGTCCATT
Source organism: Promethearchaeota archaeon (assembly GCA_019894875.1). Next base: position 8,157 of record JAGXNR010000043.1, read on the forward strand.
TTCTCACAAAAAAACAAATGAGTTAGTATTCATAATTCTTAATTCTTTAAATTTTAAATTAATTAGTTTAAAGTATTTGGCAAGCGTTAAATAAATCAGTGAAAACCAGTGAGATGTTAGAAATCGACAAACCTCCCGCTCTTAATAATGTAATTAATGAGATTTTTAATTGATAGAAAACATTAAAATTAAAAAATTTTAATTTCATTTACTTATATTACTTTCAAGATAATGAAAAGAATTGTTTTATTTTCAACACCATATAACAATAAGAACTTTCAGCAAATTTTAAATTTAATATTCCCGAAAAGCATGAAATTTAAGCGTCCACTTTTTATGCCCTCACAAGGGATAGCAAAGACTTTACAACGGTATTTTGATGATTGGGATGGTTTTGCAAAGGAATTCAATATCAATCTTGAATATGTTGATAATTCTGTCATAGACACAACTAATGAAAAAAAAAAGCTCAGAAATTCTAATATTTTGATAATCTCTGGAGGTGATCCTTTTCAACTACTAATAAATCTTCGAAAGTCCGGATTTGATGCTGCTATTACACAGTTTACAAATAAGAAGGAATTTATTCTCGCAGGATACAGCGCAGGTGCGTATATACTCACGCCGACATTAAAAGTTGCTAAAATATTTAATGAGAATTATCCGGGTGGTAAAAAATATATGAGTCAAGATATAATTGAGGACTTTTCAGGATTAGGGATTGTCAATTTTGAAATTTGTGCACATTATTCTGAAACTCAACACAAGCATTTCCTTGAAAAACATATAGAAAATAATAGGAATGAAGTAAAACTACTTGGGGATAATGATTTTTTAGTTATTGATTTATAAAATATGTATTTACTTGGTGAGTTTCTGTCTTCTTAACTTTCTCACCATATCTTCAGGCTCAATAGTCATTTTCTGACCGCTTAATAAAGCACTCACACCGATTTGTTTCTCACAGTCTTCACAATGACAATTTGGTATATAATCGTTTGGTTCCTCATAGGTTGTTATCACTCCCTCAAAATTTCGTAAAACGACTCGGGTATTTCCTTGAGAAATTGTATAATCTGGCATGACTGGAATTTTTCCTCCACCCCCCGGAGCATCAACGACGAATGTGGGAACACATAATCCGGATGTATGACCTCTTAATCCTTCTATAATTTCAATACCTTGAGCTACACTAGTTCTAAAATGCCCAAGTCCTAATGAAAGATCACATTGATAAATGTAATATGGTCTAACTCGTATTTTTACTAAATCCTGTACTAATTTTTTCATTACATGAATGCAATCATTTACACCCCTTAAAAGAACAGATTGGTTACCCATCGGGATTCCAGCATCAGCTAGCATTTCACATGCTTTTGTAGAATCATCTGTGATTTCATTTGCATGATTAAAGTGGGTGTTAAACCATATTGGTTGATATTTTTTAAGCAATTCACATAATTCTGGGGTAATTCGGAAAGGATTTGTGACAGGGGCTCTTGAGCCAATACGTACTATCTCTACATGAGGTATTTCTTCTAATTTTTGTAAAATGCTTTCGAGAGTCTTATCAGAGATTAACAAAGCATCTCCACCAGATAAAAGTACATCTCTAATAGAAGGAGTATTTCTGATATATTCGATGCAAGCATCAATTTGTGATTGAGGTGGTGCCATATCATGATGACCTGCGAATCTTCTTCTCGTGCAGTGTCGACAATACATCGAACATACTTCAGTAACTAAAAACAATACTCTGTCTGGATAACGATGAGTCAATCCCTCAACTGGGGAATCAACATCCTCGCTTAAAGGATCTTCTAATTCACCAGTGTATCTTTGTAATTCATGAATGGTAGGAATTGCTTGACTTCTGACAGGATCATAAGGATCATCTGGATCAATTAAAGATAAATAATATGGTGTAATTGCCATCCGGTATTCTTTCAATAATCTTGGATCATCTTCTTCCTCTGTTAGTGTGATATATTTTTTAAGTTCTTCAAACGTAGTTATTCTATTCTTTACTTGCCAACGCCAATCATTCCAATCCTCATCACTTATATGAGAAAATAATTCTTTTCGTCTATTAACTTTCATAATACTAAACCTATAAGTGTAATTTAATCTAATAATTACTAAAGTTTCATAACCTAAAAATTTTGTTTAATTAGAAGAATTTAATTAGTTCCTTAGTTCTTTGTATATTTTTCTTCGAATATTTTCCTTAAAACTTTTGATTCTCTTAGGACATCTAACGCTATTTGGTCATGATTTTTGGTATAACCATTACCAATAATCATAGTTATGTCTTTCCCTACCCCTTCAGCACCTAAAGCAGCTTTAGTGAAACTAGTAGCCATCGAAAAAAAATATACAGTACCCCCATTTCTAACCGGGAGAATACTCGACATTTCTGTATTTGGTATGCTTAAACAATTGATAGTGAGATCTACCTCTTTTCCGTTATTAATTTCTAGTGTCTTTTCTAACACTTCAATAGGTTTCAATACATCAGCAATGATAATCTCATCACAAAATCCTGTATCTCTAAGAAATCCTGCTCGAGCTTCATTCCTTGCTTGACCAATAACTTTTCCCTCATCACCAACAAGTTTTTTAGCAATATAGGAACACATTAATCCAGACTTACCTGTCGCACCTAAAATTAACACTGTATTACCACTCTTCACTAATTGTTTAACTTGAGCTGGTGCTCCTGCTACATCTAATGCAGCTAATGCTAAAGTTGCATCCATATCTTCTGGAAGTTTAGCATATATTCCACTTTCAAACAGAATTGCCTTTCCTTCAATTTCTACTCTATCGATCTCTGGATTTATATCAATAATTTTATCAATTCGAAGGGGTGTGAGTGATAGTGAAACTAAAGTGGCAATTTTGTCACCTTCTTTTATATTGACTTTTTCTTTTATTAAATCCCCAATCTTTTCTACGTTTCCTATGAGCATTCCACCAGACCCCGTAACTGGATTTTGCATTTTACCTCTTTTTTTTACAATTTCCAGTATCTTTGTTTTTACCTTTTCTATATCACCCTTCGCTTCTTCCGTAAGCTGCGTAAAACTCGCTGAATCAATATTCAAATAGTCTACATCAATTAAAATTTCATTATCGAATATTTCCATATCATTTGAAATTCTTAACGCGGGTTGTGGAAGTGCTCCTTCAGGTTCAATAACCCTATGAGTACCATATCTATTTCCCTTTTTCATAATAATCCCTAATTTTAATAATTATTATATTAATTAAGATTTTTTACCGATATACAGACCTCTTCTTTGCATTAGTCCATCTTCTAAAAATTCTGCTTTAAAACCAGCATTTTTCATAATTTCTAAAAATTTATCTATCTCAAAAAATCCTAATTCATGCCTATCGACAAAATGTTTAACATCTTTATCCTTTTTAACGATTAAATAATGCATCTCCATAACAGAAAGATTATTTTTTACCTTAGTTGTATTTAATCTCGCAATCTTAATATCGTCACCGTCATATGTAGTCATACTGGGTAGTCCTACGGTATATGCGGATTTAGTAAACCAAGGTTCTATAATTAAAATTCCCCCTGATTTTAAATGATTAAAAAAGTTTCCAATTGCTTTTTCTAAACTCTGATACGTTTTTAAATACCCAATTGAACTAAACAGACAGAGAATTACATCGAAAGTATCATCCAGATTGAAATCTATCATATCCGCTTGGTTGAAGGTAACATCACTAATATTAGATTTAGCGATATCTATCATTTCTTCATTTAAATCGATACCCGTACATGAAAAATTTTCTTTAAAATATTCTAAGTGGTTTCCCGTTCCACATGCTACATCTAGAAGTTTGTTTCCATCCGAATTTTTATATTTCTTAATTAATTGATTGAGTTTTTCAGTTTCCTTTTTATAATCCTTCCAAGAATAGATTAAATCATAATATTTAGCTAATTCTTTATACATTATTATCATTTATTTTTGTAGTTAGTTAAATTATTATATTTTTAGGATTTTACGCGCTTCATTTGGGGAAGCGATATCTCTACCAAAGTCTTGTGCAATTCTAACAACTTTTTCTACTAATTCCCCATTTGATTTTGCTAATACACCTTTAGAAAGATATACATTATCCTCAAAACCAACTCTAGCATGACCTCCTTTTTCAATAGATAATGATACCATTGGAAATTCATATCTTCCGATTGCACAAACTGTATAAGTAGAATCTTCAGGGATACTTTCAACAAGAAATGTTAAATTTCGAGGAGAGGCACTTATTCCCCCAATTACCCCAAGCACAAAATTAAAATGCATTGGTTTTTTGATATGTCCCATTTTTTGTAATCGCAATGCCATATCAACCATACCCATATCAAAACATTCTAGTTCGTATTTAATGTGTCTCTTGTTCATTTCTTCTGCGAAATAGATAATGGTATTTTCGGTATTTACGAAGATTTCATCCCCTCCAAAATTCATAGTTCCACAATCTAAAGTTGCCATTTCAGGAGGAGGATCTAAGTAGATTGGTTGCAATCTTTCCTCGTTTGTCATGCCAATTGCCCCACCCGTTGATGGTTGAATAATAACGTCGGGGCATCTTTTCTTAATTTCTTCGGTGCATAATTTGAACCGTTTTATATCTTGAGTAGGAGTTCCATCATCTTCTCTTACATGTAGATGGATCATACTAGCACCTGCATTATAGGCAGATTCTACCTCTCGTCCTATTTCTTCAACAGTGTATGGTGTGTAAGGATTAGACTCTTTAGATACCTCCGCTCCACATATGGCTGCAGTTATTATTAATTTTTCCATTAAGAATCCCTGTGATTAATTAGAATAAGTTGAAGGATAAGAAGATATTTTTATATCATTTCAGATCTTATTCTTATTTGATTAAATTCTATTATGATTATTTTCCCTTCTAATTCTTCTAAACTATAACTATTTAAGAATCTTTCAAATAGATCTTTTACCGCATTTTTCCCTTGCTTTTTTGATCTTAGAATAATAATCCCATAAAAATTTTCTGTAGGATTTATAAAATCCGAATTTAATGTGATTAAAACTCGTTTTTCTTCAAAATATTTCCTAATTAAACTCTTATCATCAATACCTGTAATATTTTCATGAAAAACAGAATCTACTTCATGTTGTCCAACATTTTCAATTACATTTTTTAAAATCCAAGGTACATTTTCATCTAATTTAAATCTCACGCTTTATCCCTGATTTTCAGTTAATGGGAGAATTTCTTCTCTAGCTAAAACCGCTCCATATTGAAGAGCTGCCTGAATATGCTCTTTTTGTAATGAGGGGTAATTTTTTAATATCTCATCATCTGACATTCCTTCCGCTAAACAATCTAAAATGACTGAAACGAAGATTCGAGTACCTTTAAGACAAGCCTTCCCGTGACAAATATTTGGATCAAAACTAATGTAATCTTTCCACATAACTAAGATTATTATTACTTTTAAGCTATTTATTTTTAATTCTATTTTTTTTATAACATGAGAACTATGTATCTTTTCTAAATATCTGATTTATCTTCACAAATATATTCATTCGAAATTTTATATTTTATTATTAGAAACTAGTAGTTTCAGTTCTTACCAAATTTTTCATGTTTTATTTCAAAGTTATTATTGTTATAGGGGATTTCATATCAAAGAATTAAATTATTTTTTCTTGGTACATTTTCTCAATTTCTATTTCCTTATACCCTAATTCATAGAGAATTTCCTTAGTATGTTGTCCTAAAACAGGCGGTGCTGTTAAGATTTCCCCAGGTGTTTCAGAGAATTTGATGGGAACGCCAGTTACCTTGACCTTTCCTGCTGTTTTGTGTTCAAGTTCCTTTACCATTTCTCTGTGTAATACTTGGGGATCACTAAAAATTTTTTCCATGTCATAGATAGGACCACATGGTACACCCGCATCTGTTAAAATTTTAAGCCATTCATCAGCTTCTTTAGTAAAAATTACATCCCCGATAATTTTAATTATCTTCTCCCTATTTTTAACTCGCATAGCATTAGTAGCAAATTGCGGCTCATTCATTACATTTTCCAATCCAAGGGCATTACAAAATTTTTGCCATAATTGATCATTACCCGCAGCAACATTAACATAAGCATCTTTAGCTTTAAATGCTTGGTAAGGGACAATAACAGGGTGACCAGACCCTAATCGTTTTGGAATTTCTCCAGACATGAAGAATGAACCCGCTTGATAAGTTAACCAAGCAATTTGATTGTCTAATAATGAATTATCAATTCTTTGTCCCTTACCTGTTTTTTCTCTATTAAATAGTGCAACCATTATCCCATATGCGGCGAACATTCCACCCGCAATATCGGCAACAGCTACTCCAACTTTGATAGGAGGTCCATCGGGTTCACCTGTAATGCTCATCAGTCCACCCATTCCTTGAAGAACTTGATCCATACCGGGCAATAAACGATATGGTCCATCTTGTCCAAATCCAGATATGCTACAAAATATTATCTTTGGATTTATCTGCTTTACTTTATCATAAGATAAATTCAATTTTTCCATTGTACCTGGACGAAAGTTTTCAACCAAAACATCAGCTTGTTTAATTAGTTTAGTAATGATTTCTCTAGATTTCTCTGATTTTAAGTTTAAAGTCATAGACTTTTTATTTCGATTAACACTCATAAAATAAGCGCTTTCTCCTTCAAGAAAAGGTGGTCCCCACGCTCTAGAGTCATCCCCTCTTCCTGGTATCTCTAACTTTATTATTTCAGCACCCATATCCGCTAACATCATAGTACAATAAGGACCTGCAAGTGCCCTCGACAAATCTAAAACTTTAATTCCTTCTAATGGTCTAACCATCGCTTTTTTCACATCATTAATTTTTTCGTTTCGTTTAAAGATTCAGCAATCATTTCTACCGCATAATCTAAGTCATTATCAGTATGACGATAACAAATATATCCATGATGGAATGGTTGAAGAAAAACTTTTCGACGAATTAATTGTCGGTAAAATTCTTCCCGTAATTTCTTATAGAGATTATGAGAATCGCGCTGAAAAGTAATGTAAGGCATCCAAGGTTCACCTGTAAAGACACAAGGGACGCCAATATCTTCGATAACCTCTTTAACGTCCTTGGCAAATTTGGATCCCCTTTCATTTATTTTTTCTAATACATATTCACGTTCCAAGATTTCTATTGTCTTAAGAGCAGCAACTTGTGCAAGGCTATTAGGGAAAAAAGTTGAGCTAAGGAATACATTTTCAACTAACTCATCCATAAACTCTTTTTTGCCAACAAGTACCCCAATAGGATAACCATTCGCCATGGCTTTCCCGAACGCGCTTAAATCAGGGATTACACCAGTTATTTTCTGGAATCCGCCCATATCAACCCGGAATCCTGTCCGTATTTCATCATAAATCAAAAGCGTCCCATGCTCTTCTGTAATTTCACGTAGTCCTTCCAAAAAACCCCTTTTTGGCATTTCTAATTCATGCCCACCAGGATGATTAATCGGTGTGAGAATGATTGCAGCCACGTCGTTAGCATGTTGTTTCATAAGATGGTTAACATGCTCAATATTATTATATTCAAATTCAATGACATCTTCATATAATTTTTCTGGTATTCCACCCTTTTGTTCAACACACCAATCATGCCAACCGTGATATCCACAGCGTAAGATTTTTGTTCTATTTGTATAACTTCGGGCAACACGAACAGCAGAGGTTGTAGCATCGGATCCCATTTTAACAAATACCATCTTCTCAGCACATGGTATTAGTTGTTTTAATTTTTTTGCTAATTGGTTTTGCACAGGTTGAGTTAATGACATGCAAAATCCCTTTTCTTTTATTTGACTAATAACGGCATTATCAATTTCTTCTTCTCTATGACCAATTATTATAGGACCATATGCACACAACATGTCTAAATATTCATTTCCATCAACATCAATAACCTTTCCTCCTTTGGCAGTTTCAAAAAATATTGGATATTCTCCTTCCACGAAGTTGTATGGTCTTCTGATCCCTAAAATAGCACCTGGGATTAATCCGAGTGCTTCCTCGTAAAGTTTAAACGTATTAGTTAGCGTTAATTTTTCAGACATATTTTTACTCCTAATTTGAATATGATATGAATAAATGATATATCATAATTATTGAAGATTTCTAATTGAAATCACATTCTAGTTTTAATTCTTATAAATCAGAACAGCCTACTTATTTTTGCTTTCTTTCTACAAATAGTCAGAAGGAATGTATTATAAACTATAACAGATTCATTTTAGTTTCTTCATTTTTATAAAATGTTTGAAGATAGCTAAGTGAAAAGGTGGCCTAAAAAGTGGAAGAAAAGTTAATTTGTTCAATATGTGGGAGAGAACAGAAAGTACCAAAATGCTGTGACAAATCTATGATGTTAAAAAATGACTATTTATTATGTTGCTGTTCAAAAGAATGTGGTTATCAACCGATTCCTGAATGTTGTGGACAGAAAATGAGTTATTCAGTAAATTAAAATAGAAAAAAAAAATAAAATATTATTGAACTAATTCCTCGTATTCAACACCCTTTTTTAAAGTGGCTGTCTCTAGTTTTGTATCGAAAAGTTTCAAAATCTCGGTACCGAAATTTTTTGCCATGATATCATTCATCTCTTTGCCACCTAGATAACTCCTGCAACCTTCGTGAAGATCATGTAGGAATTCTCCTAAATCATCTTCCACATCTTTTATAAAGTTAATAATTTTTTCTTCCAATGTTACTGAGGGTGTCTCATTGAGAAGAAACACGACTTTAAACTCCCTGTTTGTAAAAAAACCTCCGGTTAAATGCCCATCTCTGAATTTTATGGAGAGAATTTCACCAACATTCAATGCTTCATTTGCTATATGATCCAGTGCTGTTAGAAAACCTGAAAATATAGTATTATCAACAGCTTCAGAAGCAAAATTTTTTTCATACAAATTCCCTCCGCTTTCCCTATGTTGTATCAATACTTTCTGGATATTTTCAATATCAGGATCAATTACAAACGGTTTAGTAAGGAAATTGTAAATATCTTCAGAAGAATTTTTCAAAACCTTAAATAATTTTTTAGGTTTTTGTCCAGAAACTAGTCCAGTTGTGTCTTCCCAATTAGGATCATTAATCAAATCTGAGGCAGCTCGTCCACTGTTATCCAAAATACCTACTTGTGCTCCAAATACTATAGCACTATGGAACTCAAAAGCAGAAATCGCTCCTCCATTAATTCCTATAAGTTTTACTTTATTTGGTTCAACACCGGATTTCATTAAATCATACCAATAATGAATTGGCTCAATAACACTGAAATCTTTGCCTCCTGTTAGCTGAATTGCGGAGTATCGTTTATCTAATTCTACGTGAGTGGGAATATGACTTGGTACATAACCTATAGTTCTAATTGAGTTAGGATATCTTTCTTGTATTTCTCCTATAATTCCACTTATTCCTGCTTTAGTACCCCCTCCTATAATAGTGCCTTTAAATCCTTGGAAGGCATCAAGAAGGTTAATTCTGAAATTATCTATGATTCTCTCAACTCTTTCATCGGTTCCCCCTGCAATTATAACAATAGATTCATCAAATTTTGTTTCCTTCAATTCAATTTCAGCATCTAATTTTACTGTAGATTCGCTTATGACCTTATCGGTTTTCTCTTTGATATTAGGGTGGAATAGTATACCTAACAGTAAAATTTGTCGAACTATATTAAAGGCTTTTAATTTATCTTCAATTATTCTCAGTTTATTTAGCGTATTTAAAGTTGTTTCAATCATCCAAATATCTGGACTATATCTAATTCCTTTAAGATAATAATCCAATGCTTCACTAACATTTCCTAAAAATAATTTAAACAACCCTATATCAAAAAAGGCCCAAGGCATATCTACCATTACTTCAATTTGTCTTGATCTTTTCTCAATAGCTTTGAGAATCATATCATGGTTTCTTTCAACGTGAGAAGGATCTCCAGTTTGTTGGATTATTAGTACCAAATAATTACCAAGTGGATATGGATCTCCCGGATTAACTTTGAGCGCTTGTTTATAACAATCTAATGCTTTATTATAATTATCCTGATTTTTATATGTACCCCCTAAAGAGGACCAGGCATTATAATCAAAAGGGTTTATTTGAACTGCTTCTTTAAGATAATCTTGTCCTTTTATAAAAGAATCACTTGTAGGTTGGCTTTTATGTTTTATATGATAAGAAATTCCGAGATCTCTTAAAACTGAGGAAAGCTCGAGTTCTGAAACTTTTTTGAACATTTCGCTATTAATGATTTCACTCAAAATCTGAATACTTTTATCCATATCATTAATAGCCATGGCTAATTTAGCTATTCTATAGCCAATATCAAAATTTTCCTTATCTGAGTTATAAACCATATCTAATCGTTCTATTTCCGCTCTTATTTTCTCATTTGACATGTATGCTCCATATATAGATTCATAATCTTGCATTTTCATTGTTATATTATTCAATGCATCGTCTTCGATTGATACCAATGATTTAACTCGACTCATTTCCTGTTTATATGGCTTAGGAACTTTGAATTCATACTTGTTGAAGATTTTATGCTGATTTGCAGCCCAACCATGGCTTAAATATGTACGTATTTGAACTTCTGCTTTTAGATTAAAAATCTGATCTGGAATTTCAAGATCCAGTCTTTCATACAGTTTCAATCCAGGCACAAGTTGAACTATATATGTCTGAAGGTGACCTAGAGAAGCTGTATCAAAAGTATCATCACTACCTATTACAGCATATAAAAGGTTAGTTCGTAGTAATTCACAGACAGCATTCATTTCATTAATATTAGGTAGAATAATTCGAATCCCACATAAGTCATTTATTTCTGAAAGAGGATTGGAATAATTATTATCTGGACTAAATAATTTATTAGCGAAGCTTGAGATTGTTTTTACCCGGTCCTGGATGATAAATTCTGAGGAAATCCCCCTAATTAAATTCTTGATGACCTGTTTTAAGATTTTACTGAATTGTTTATAAAGCGGACGCAATTTCCTGTATTTATTAATTTGTTCTTCAAATACCTCGCGCTGTTCTATTTCCATAATTCTCACATATCTTGATTTTTATATTTACCTTTAATTTTCTTGAATCTCTACAATATATTATTTTTTTATCCTATTATATTATTTAAAATTTTCTCAAAAAACAATAAGTATAATTAGATTATTGTGGATTTAATTTTTAAAAATATATTTCGCTTAATTGAGCTTTAGATATAATGTGGATTTAAATTTAATTTATCTTAGTATTTCTTCATGAAGTTTGTCGATAAAAGAATTAAAATTATCTTTGCTATATTTAACATTAAGCATTTGCCATAGTAATACAGGAATATCATCTTCTTCTTCATATATAGGAACTATTTTTAACATTCCTTTTTTCCGCATTTGAAACGCAGCTTGCCATTCATCTTTAACTGCGCCAGATTTTACAGAATTCTTAGAACAAAAGAGTACAAATACATCAGTATTTTTAAGAGTATCCTCCATGAACTCGACAATATTTTGTTTACTATCTGCTTGCCAATATGAAGCTTTTTTAATTTCAGGATATTTTTCTAAAGTTTTTACTATTTCTGCGATTTTAAAGTATTCAGCATCTAAAGTCGAATAGCTTAAAAAGACTCTAAGCTTCTTTACCTCCTCTTGTATTGATGTTTGTTTTATGTCTTTTTCTTGTTGATAAAATGCGATTGATTTTGAACTTGAAAAATATTCCGCGTTAATTTCTCGATTTTTAATCATATCTAGAACTACTTGTTCAATTATTTTGATATCCTGAATACCGCTCTTTTCAGTTATGTCCATTAATTCCAATCTAGCTAGTTTTGAACCATAATTAAGAATCGTATTTTTAATTTTATTAATAGTATTGAATTGGAAATGTTTGCAATAATCTATTTTTTCTTCAATTATGTTTACTAATTCAGCAAAATCATTCTCTTGTGCGATTTCTTTGATCTCTACTAAATCCTCTAAAGCATCGGATAATTTGTTTTTTTCAATTAATTTTTCGATAGAAATTAATCTTTTTTGAAGCTTCTTTTCAATTTTTAGTAGCTCTTTATCTTTTAGGAATTCTTCTTCTAGTTCTTTACAGTGATTTTCGAGATCTTTAGCTTGATTTAAAAACTCTAATAGATTATATTCTCTAGCCATGTCCTTAACCTTCTCTAGTTCTCTGAGTGCTCTTTTAAATTTATTTTCCTCTATTAAATTGCTTGCACCAGATATTAGATTTTGTAGGTCACTAGTAATTTTTTGTTTGTCTAACTCTTTCCTCATTTCAATTTCAAGTTCTCTACAGTAATCTATTTTTTCTTTTGCTTCATTAACGATCTCAATTAAATTATAGCTTAATGCTGTATCTCTAATTTCATTTAAACTCTCGATTGCTTCATTAAACTTATTTCCTTTTAATATAATATCAATATCAGATAGTTTCTTTTGAAGGTCTTTTTGAATTTTTTCCGTTAGTTCTTCTTTCTTTTCTTTAGTGATTTCTTTGAAAATTAGTACAAAATCTCTTACTCGAGCATTTATCTCTTTGTTAGCTATCAATTCATCAACTAATGTATTAAGCGCTTTGCTTTCGATTCCTGTTTTTGAAATGATCTTAAAAAATGGTAGTTCTTTTAATTGTAGTTGTGCACCTTTTATGTAATCAATTGCTTGCTTTTCAACAAATTTTTTCTTTTCCCATTCTGATCCAAATACTGCTTCTTGCTTTATTTCAATAGGTTCGACTTCTTCTACAACCTTAGATCTTAGTTTTATTTTAGGTTTTTTTATTGCTTTTTTTATTTTTGGTTCTTCTAATGGCTCAAATTCAACATCTCTGCCCATTACACTATCTTCACTAACGAAAGCAACTACATTTATACCAATCAAACCAATGTTAAAGATCAATCCGATATAAAAACCGGATTCAATTGTTCTGGCCCAATATGAAGTACTAATTATTATATTAATTATAATTAATGCACAACCAACTCCTCCAACAATGAGTGCTTTGTCTTTTATCCCAAAATTGATTAATAAAACGGATATCACAAGAAGAATTAATCCCGGCCAACCACCATATAATAATTCCAGATACCCAATGTAATACCTAGTAGTAGATGGTATTACAGGAGATGCCGGGAGTGGTGGATATTGAGGGTAATATTTCGAATAATATGGGAGAAAAGCGGAGATTAGAAAGATTACAATTAAAACAACATAAATTAATTTAATTACAGTAAATTTTTTCATTTTAAACTCTTTCATGAAAATCCACCTTTCAAGTTTATTTTCTTTTTAATTTGCCATGTTATTGGTAATATTCCTGTTAGAAGTATTAAATATAGAAGGGTTGGATTAATTCCGGGTATCGCACGATCCGTCTTAATTATCGTTATTTCCGTAAATCCCTCATTTCCTAAAAGATCATCTGCATAGAACCTTAGAGTATATACCCCAGGAGGTAGAGCATTCCAATAATCTTGATCAATTTGGTCTAGTGTTCCACAAGTAATGTTAACTAATCCATCACTTAGAGTATACCATATCTCGTTTAAATTGTCTTCACTAATTGTTAACTCAAAGGTTGGGGGTGTATCTGTAAATGCATTATTATTAGAAGGAAAGATGATTACAATGTAAGGAGGAGTTGTATCTTTATTAACTGCCACTTCTTCAAACTCAGAATTCCCTACACTATCTTCTGCATAAAACATAATAGTGATTATCCCATCTGGTTGAGAATTCCATAAAACTGGATCAATTATTCCTGTTGACAAAGGTATTGGA
>JAGXNR010000044.1 GCA_019894875.1 Promethearchaeota archaeon
TCATACTCTATTAAGTTAAGGAAAAATCCCTCTTAACTCAAATGCTTTAGCAATCCGAGATACAGCGATTATGTAAGCTGCCGTGCGAAGTGGTATCGTTCTTTCTTTATAAATTTCATATACATCCTCAAAAGCCTCAATAATAATTCTTTTTAATTCTTTATTTATTCTTTCTAAATCCCAGAAATAGGCTTGTATATCTTGAACATACTCAAAATAGGAAACACATACACCTCCAGAATTAGCAAGAATATCTGGAATAACATCTATTCCTCTATTAAATAATATTTGATCAGCTTCAGGACTAGTTGGTCCGTTTGCACCTTCTAATACAATTTTGCATTTAATATCATTTACATTATCTTTGGTTATTTGATTTTCAAGAGCAGCTGGGATTAATATGTCACATTCAGTGGTAAGTAACTCATCATTTGTGATTAACTTATAACGGTTATCATTAAAATCTTTTAAGTAATTTCCTTTTTGAGTCCACTCTAGCAATTCATTGATTTCTAAACCTTCGGGGTAATAAAAACCACCTGAAATATCCGATACTGCCAAGATTTTACATCCACGTTCAAATAATAACTTTGCAATCCAGCCACCAACATTACCAAATCCCTGTACAATAATCCTTTGGGATTCTAATATAGTGTTTAATTTTTCACACATCGCTTCAATAACATAGTATAGTCCCCTCCCAGTCGCAGAATTTCTTCCGACTGAGCCACCAATTTCAATTGGTTTTCCTGTTACAACTCCGGGTACAGCCCTCCCCTTGTTCATACTATAGGTATCCATAATCCAAGCCATAATTTGTGCATTTGTATTAACATCTGGAGCGGGGATATCGATATCAGGTCCTATAATATTTATAATCGCCGTTGCGTATCTCCTGGTAAGCTTTTCTAATTCTTTTTTTGACAATTCTCTTGGATTTACACAAACTCCTCCTTTAGCGCCCCCCAATGGTAATTTTAGTAGGCTGCATTTCCAAGTCATCCAAGTAGCTAAAGCTTTTACTTCATCAAGATTTACATTTGGTGCAAATCTTATACCTCCTTTTCCTGGACCACGAACAGTTGAATGATGAACTCGATAACCTTCAAATATTTGAAGAGAACCATCATCCATCATTATTGGAATGGATACAATTAGAGCTCTCTCAATGCTTTTAAGATATCGTGTTACATTAGGATCTAATCCCAACTCTTTTGCAACAATATCAATTTGTTCTTTCACTACATCATATGGATTTAATTCCAAGCTTTTTCACCTAATTTTTTTTTTATTATGGAAATAGACCTCTTAACTCATGGGCTTTTGCTAATCTTTCTGCTCCTATAGCATAGGCAGCAGTTCTATATGTTATTTCTTTATCTCGTGATAAATTTAGAACGAGCTCGAAAGCTCTAAGTAAAATTCGTTTCATCTCCCTATTCACCCTTTCAAGATCCCAAAAATATGAATGTATATCTTGGATGTATTCAAAATAAGATACACACAAGCCACCTGCGTTAGCAAGAATATCCGGGATTACAATAATTCCTTTTTCATTTAGAATTTCATCTGCTTGAGAGGTTGTCGGACTGTTTGCACCCTCTAATATAATTTTACAGTTGACTTTATCAGCGTTCCCACTAAAAATCTGATTTTCTGTTGCAGCAGGAATTAATATATCACACTCTGTACTTAATAAATCCTCGTTTGTTATGACTTTAGTATTACTTCCTTTATAATCGTTTAATATATTTCCATTTTGTTTCCAACTGATTAGCTTATTAATATTTAAACCCTTATCTGAATAGATTCCTCCTACTGAATCAGAAATAGCGATTATTTTACAACCAACACTACTTAAAATTTGAGCCACCACAGTTCCAACCTTTCCGAAACCTTGAATAGCTATTTTGCTAGATGATAAACTAAAATTTTGTCTCTCACATAGGGTTTCAAGAATATAATACATTCCCGTTCCAGGTGCATCTGTACGTCCAACTGTTCCCCCAATTTCAATAGGCTTTCCCGTCACTACACCTGGAGAAGGTCTACCTTTATTCATCGAATATGTATCCATAATCCAGGCCATCTCACGCTCTCCAGTATTCAAGTCTGGGGCAAGAATGTCAATATCGGGACCAATCATATTTAAAATTTCGGAAGTATATCTTCTCGTGAGCTTTCTTAATTCGATCAAGGATAACTGTTTTGTATCAACACGCACTCCACCTTTTGAACCACCTAATGGTAATTCTAACAAACTCGATTTAAAAGTCATTAGGAATGCCAAAGCCTTAATTTCATCAAGAGTTACATCTGGGGAATATCTCAAACCACCCTTAGCGGGGCCACGCAAAGTAGAATGATGAACTCTATAACCCTCAAAAATCTGAAGAGAACCGTCATCCATAACAACAGGTATAGACACTATTAGACTACGTTCTACTTTCTTTAGATACTCGAGAGTATTTGCATCTAAATCAATCACATTCGCAGCGATGTCGAGTTTTTTTTTTGCACTTACAAAAGGATTAATATCTCTCAATTTCACTCACAATAAAATAACTATTTAAAGATGATCTACATAATTTAGCCTATAAATTATATTTTTCCGAAAATTGGGATCTTTAGAGAATTGTGAATTTTTCAAGATCTAGAGATTAATAAGAGAGTATTGAACAAACTGTAAAGGATCATTGGCACAACCGCCTGAATCTAAACCACCTAATTGATCTATTATTTTTTGTGGAATTAAATTATCTGCTAACCACAAATCCTTTAGATTCATTAAAGATTCTAGACCTTTGACTTGTATTATTCGATTTTGACCTAAATCAAGAGTTTCTAGTTTAGTAAAAGGTTCCAATCCTTTAATTTCACCGATATTATTTTCTGAAAGGAATAAGTTTTCTAATTGAGTTAGAGGATATAGCCCTCGAATGTGACTTATTTTATTTTGCTTTAAATTTAATATCTTTAATTCTGTACAACTATCTAAACCTCTCATTTCTGAAATCTGATTTGAATTTAACCATAATGTTTCTAAATGTTCTAGTGGTTCAAGGTTTTCTATTTTTTGGATTAAATTATTATTTATATAAAGGCTTTTTAATTTCTTCAAATTCTCTAAACCTTGGATATGGGTTATTTGGTTTCCTGCAATGTTTAACACTTCTAGATTTTCTTGATTTCCTAGATTTTCGATATTTTTTATTTGATTTCCTGCAACCCATAATACCTTAAGGTTTCGCAGATGATCAAGTCCTTTTATTTTAGAGATATTATTCCATGATAAATCTAATCTTTGAATAGAGGTTAAACTTTCTAAGCCTTCTAATTCTTCAATTTGATTTCCGCGAAGATATAATTCTTTTAGATTAGTTAAATTTTCAAGTCCTTTAATTTTTTTTACTTTATTACTTATTAAATGCAAGACTTCAAGATTCTGTAGATCATCTAATCCTTTTATTTCAATTATCTTATTACTACCTAAATTTAATATTTCTAAATCAACTAAATTATCTAATCCTCTTATTACAATTATTTCATTAGAACTAAGCTCGAGATTTGTTATCCCTTTAATTTTGTCTAATCCTATGATCTCTTCGATATCTTTGATTTCTAAAAGACCCAAATCAAGAAAACCATTCTTAACTTCAAATTTTGTTCCCGCTAATTCTACAGATTTCATCAAAATCACTAAGTATAATGTGTTTAGATTATATTTATTAGTATTATCTTTAATCAGATATAAATTAATTATAAAAAATTTCTAATTTATTCATTTTCATTTCAATAAACTTATCGAATGTATAACTAATATCGAAGATCTTTCTATTTCAAAATAAAAACCTATTAAAATCTTATTTGGTATATTTTGAGTATGAATGCTATAGTTTGTAAAGAATGTGGGTATTCCTTCGAAAATAAAAAACCCGGTAAATATTTCTGTCCTAATTGCTCAAAAGAAATGAAATTTTTCAAATTTGAAGCTTATTGTGGAGCAAAACCAAATGAACTTCATGAGATAAATTAAAAAATAATACTTATTTTTCTTTATAATATGAGTTTATTTTACGCGGTTTGCAAGGAATGTGGTTATAGTTTTAAGAATAAAGAACCGGGAAACTACTTTTGCCCGAATTGTAATAAAGAAAAGAGATTCTTAAAATTGGAATTATTTGATGGAGTAAAACCATCGGAAATTCATGAAAATGATTAGATTTTTAAGTTAAAATTTTAAGTTGGTTTACTTTTCTTTTTTTATGGCAAGAGCTTTATATATGGATGATTCCTATCTAAAAAATTGGACTGCTAAAGTTAAAGGTGTAAAAGATGGTAAATATGTTATTCTTGATAATACTGCATTTTATCCCAAAGGTGGTGGTCAACCTTGGGATGAAGGAGTTATAACCAAGGGTAATGAGAAATTTAGAGTAGTTTATGTTGGTAAATTCTCTGGGAATATTAGTCATGAAATTGATAAACCTGGATTACAAGAAGGTGATGAAATTTCATGTGAAATTGATTGGAAGCGAAGATATACCTTTATGCGATATCACACTGCTTCGCATCTCATTTCAAATATTCTTTACAATAGAGCTAATGCTAAAATTACGGGAAATCAAATTGAGATGGATAAAACAAGAATGGACTTCTCGATGGTTGACTATTCTCCTGAGAAATTAGGAACCTATGTTGATGAGACTAATTCTATTATTGAACAAGATTTACCAATTACTCTTGATTATATGGATAGACAAGATGTGCTAAAAAAACCAGAATTAGCTCGATTAGCCGTGGGTTTACCTGAAAACATTAAAGAGTTTCGAATTGTAAAAATAGGAGATATCGATAAACAAGTAGATGGTGGGACTCATGTCAAACACCTCTCTGAAATCGGAAAAATTGAAGTAATCAAAACGGTAAATAAAGGAAAAAATAACCGACGTCTTTATTTCATACTTAAAAATATTTGATTTAGATTTTTGATTTTTGAATTTTGAATTTGCATTTTTCATAAATTTAAACATTTATAATTAACAAAAATCTAATATTTTTAATAGATTTTTTTTAAAAAAGATTATTATTGAATAATTATTGAATGAAAAAAAAAAGGTGTCTTTATGTTAGAAAAACAAATATCAAGTGATTCGAATATTATTGATCCTACCGAATTTAATAAAAGATTTCAAGAATTTATGATGAAACATGGTAAACTCTTCCTAGAACTTGGGCAAATGAGAGAAAAACCTAATATTTCATGGGGATACTTTCTTGAAAAAGATGCCGAAGAATTCCCCGATAATCCTGCTATTAAATTCGAAGATAAAGTTCTTACCTATAAAGAATTTAATGATAAAGTAAACCAGTATGCAAATTACTTTATCTCTTTAGGTTTAAAGAAGGATGATGTAGTAAAGGTTTTAATAAAAAACAGAATTGAACTGCTAATAGTTTATTCCGCTAATGCTAAGATTGGGGTAATTTCTTCATTGATTAATACTGATCTGAGGAAAAAAACACTAGTGTATAGTTTAAACCTTACACCAGGTAAAATAATTATTGTAGGGGAAGAATGTTATGAAACTTTCAATGAGATCAAATCTGATCTCAACTTATCAGATGCCATACAACTTTGTTTTATACATGATAGCCATGAGATGAGTCTTCCTGAGGGATTTATTAACCTTCCACATACTGTCTTAAATCTTCCAGTAGATAATCCATCAACTACAAAAACGATCACACCTCAAGATATTATTGCCTACATATTTACTTCCGGTACGACTGGTTTGCCTAAAGCAGCTCTCTTATCGCATGCTAGGGTGACTATCGGAGGATTTGCGTTTGGAAATATGATTGCGGGTTTTACTTCAAATGATACGATATACATTTCACTTCCCTTTTTTCACGGTACTGCTCTAATGACGGGCTGGCCATGTGCTATAGTTAATGCTGGTGCTTTAGCAATAGCTCGTAAATTCAGCACCAGCCAGTTTTGGGATGATATTCGTAAACATAATGCTACGTGCTTTAGCTATGTTGGTGAAATATGTCGGTATTTAATGAATCAACCCCCTAAACCAGATGATTCAGATAATCCCGTAAGGGCAGTGATTGGAAATGGTCTACGTCCAGATATATGGGATGATTTTAAAAAGAGATTTGATATACCGTATATAGGAGAATTTTATGGATCTTCAGAAGGAAACGGCGCATTTGCTAATTTATTAAATTTTGATTGTACCTGTGGATATTCTACTGGGGGTTTTGCTATTATACGATATAACCATGAGGAGGATAAACCAATAAGGAACGAAAATGGATTTTTTGAAAAAGTTGGTACCGGTGAAGTTGGTTTGCTCCTGTTCGAAAGTACAGAAGATGCTAAATTTAGAGGATATACCGATGAAAATGCAACTGAAGCGAAATTACTTCGAAATGTTTTAAAGGAAGGAGATCTGTGGTTCAATACAGGTGATCTTATGCTAGATCAAGGTAATAATCATGCTCAGTTTGTAGATCGTCTTGGGGATACTTTCCGATGGAAAGGACATAATGTTTCGACTACAGAAATAGAAGAGGTACTAAATATATTTGATCAAATTTCAATGTCATGTGTTTATGGAGCGAAAATACCGGCTACAGATGGACGAGCAGGAATGGCAACAATTGTTCCAACATCCAGTGTGAGTGATTTTGAATTCATTAAGTTGCAAAATCTTTTTAATGATAATCTTGCCCCGTATGCAATCCCCGTTTTTCTGAGGTTCAAATCAAGCATTTCTACCACACAAACTTTTAAATTCAAAAAGCTTGATCTCAAGAATGAAGGATTTAATCTCCAAAATATCGAGGATCCATTATTTGTTATGCTTCCAGATGAATCAGAATACAAACTCTTAACAAAAGAGATATATGAGAAAATTCAAAATCAGGGATATAGTTTTTAACTAGAAGTTACACTCTAAGTTTTTAAACTCAAGAAAATCTACTTAAAAATAACAATTTAATCCTATTTTTTCAAGGCATTAATGGTATTATGGATGAAAGTAATGTTAAAAAGTGAGATAAGAAAAGAAATTGAAGAAATAGTCAATAGGGAAACTAAAGCATGGGATACTCAAGATATAGATCTTTTAATGACTATCTTTCATCCAGATATGGTATGGCCATGGCCAAGAACAGCACAATCTCACGATCCTATTGATTGGGTATTAGAATGGGGTAGATATAATTACGATCGTTGGCGAAATGGTTGGTTAGATCTTTTCAACACACATAAATTAGTGCATAATAAAAGAGAAACTAAGAAAATTGAAATTTCAAAAGAAGGTGATGGAGCTTTCGCGGTTGTAGATATCGATACACTATGGTTAGATTCTAATGGGAATAAAAACAACTGGAAAGGTCGTGTCTGTAAGGTCTATACAAAAGTAAAGAATGAATGGAAAATGATAATGCAGACTGGAGTTTTGGATTACTAAATTCAGAGATAAGAGAGTTGTATTCTTTTAATAATATTAGAAGCTAAGGTTCCCATCTCTTTTTCTCTTCTTCCTTCTTCTCTTTTTTTAATTCTTTGCGTTCTTTATATTTAAGTTCATCATAGCGTTTAGTATATATTTCTTCATATTTTTCTCTCAATGCTTCAATATCTTCAACATTGCCTAATTTATCTTCAAGCCCATCTTCAAAGAAATAATTTACTTTGAATTTTTTAGCAGGGATACCGACATAAATCCAACCACTCTCTAACACTTGACCAACTGTAGTCACGCTATTAGCAGCTAAGATACAATTTTTCCCAATTTTAGTACCAGGCATAACTATAGCATGGGAACCAATTCTTACTTTATCTTCAATAATCGTCTTTCTGATTATCAATAGGTTTCCTATAATAACAGCTCCTTGAATAATTGAACCTTGACCAACCACAACATCCTTTCCAAACTCTATAAATTCTGTGTCAACCCAACCCTCAAATAAGGAATTTGATATTTTTGTTTTAACTCCGAATGCCTTAAAACACATATTATCTAAAATACCTGGAAAAGGAAATCTATGCGCTAACCATACTGGCCATCGTTTAATTGTATTTCTAAGACTCCAATACCGAAAATCTTTATCAGCGGGATGTCTTAAAAAAGTTCCTTCTTTTGGGCGATGAATGACGTTAACTATAACTAATAATACTTTTGCAAAAAATATTGCAGAAAAAACAATCGTTACATACATTAAAAATCCCAAAAGAGGTAGATAGGTATAGAAATGAACAGGTCTAGTGTAACTCCATAAAAAACGCCAATATACCCAAAATTCTAATAGAAGTGGAATTATACTCGCCCAAATAAGGAATATATAAAATATTAAATACCTTTTTCGCGCTAAAATTGTCGGCGTGAAGGGACCTACACGCATTGTATTTGGTACACTCATATCTCTTTTACCTCTTTTTCTGTTTTAACTAAATCTTTTTTATCTTCATCTATATTAATTTCATATTTAATTTCAAATTTTTTTGCTTCATCTACATCCCGCTTAAGTATTACATCTCTTCTCTCTTCTGCGTACTTATTTTCTTTTAATTTTATCGCGGGAAATCCAAAATAAACCCAATTGGGTTCTAATACTTGATTTAAAGTTGTAGAAGAAAGTGCACCAATCACTGACTCTTTGCCTATAATCGTTCCTGGGGCAATAGTTGTGTGCCCACCAATCATGATATAATCGTCACATACCACCTTCTTTATAATCAAATATCGCCCGACCACCATTGAGGACATAATTGTAGCACCTTGTCCGATTAAGTTTTTCCTTCCAAATTTAATAAATTCAGCATCACACCATGCATCATTCATATGGCTCGAAGCATCCATATCCACACCTAATAATCTTAATGCTACTACATCTGTCCAAGGAAGTGGTGAATTACGCATGAACCATAATGCAATCTTTTTTATTTGAGTTCGCAAAGCCCAAAATTCAAAGTCAGTATCACCTATCTCTGCTTTAAAAATTCCCTCATTTGGTTTATGTATCAAATTTATTAAGATTAAAAGTAATTTACAGAAAAGTAGGCAACCTAATATAAAGAAATAGATTGATCCGAGTAAAGCAAATGGGAGGAAAGTTAAAATCGCAACCCAACTCTTTTCTGCAAGAAACCAATACCACATTATCGAGATTATTAATCCTGCTAACCAAAAAATTGGGATGTATACTATTAAAAATTTAGAATTAACTCGAGATATAGCTGAGCTAGTAGCGAAATCAATTGCTAAATCTTCTTTAGTTAATTTTGTTATATCAATATCGCTCTTATCCAAATCATCATTCACTTGTTCTATATTAACAGCATTCATAGCAGATGTTTCTTGACTTTCTTTTGTTTTCAGTTTTTTCAATAATTTTTTATCTGCATAACCTGCAATATTCTCATTTTTCTCTAAATCTGCAGGTGTTATGTCTAAATATTCCATAGTCTTCTTTCTAAATATTTTTCTTAATGGGATTCCCCAATAATAATTTTTTCCTTTTAAAACACTGTGTTTACTTGTTGAGGCTAATGGAAGTAAGAAAGAATCGTCATTAACTTCAGATCCCGGCCCGATTTGACTCATTGCTGCAGCTGTAACATTATCACCGACTCTAATTTTAAAATACGAGATATTTCCAAAGATCCCTTGAATTAGATGACTAGCTAAAGTAGAATTAACTCCGATATAGCAATTCTCCCCAATTTCAATAAATTTATCCATCCCTACAGATTCTTCTAGGATTGTATTTTTCCCAATTTTATTAGAACCCACAGTGTTAAAGAACCAATTACTTAACCAAGGGAAAACACCCTTAGTTAATGAATTTTTCCCATATTTAATCAAAAAACTTCTTATATGATAATAATTAACTGCCTTGCTACGAATATTTCGAGGAATCACACCTGATTTTGAAGGTGAGATTTTTTCAGTAATTTTCCAACAAATTTTAGTCGATATTCCTAAAAAGAATAGATGAAGTAAATAACAACCAATGAGAATAATTGGCATCGATAAGAAGGCAATTAAAGAGTTGATCTCTGTAAAGATTGCTAAAAGATTAGAGATTTCTAAGACATTAGGGATAAATATTTGAAGAAAGTAAGATAAAAAACAAATACCGGGAAGTACCCACGAACTATAAAAAATAAAAATAAAAGCGATGATATACAAATGAAATTGAAGCTTAACCTCTTCTTTTAAAACGTGATTTTCAACCGTGTCTGTATTCGGTGGTTCGCTTTGGTCAACTTCTTCGCTCATCGTAACCATATATTTGCATTGAAAATTGTTAAACTTTGAAACTGATTAATTTTTGCTCTATTAAAAAGCAATTGATACTTACTATACATTATAAGATATTTTTTATCCTTTTAAATTTATGATTAATCTTTTTAAAAAATTATCATGAAAAATAAATGCGAAAATTGCGGAGAATGCTGTCTAAGAACAAAAATGATTCTTTCCAAAAATGATGTTGATAAAATAATAAAAATCTCTCCTGAAAATCTACAAAAAGAAGATTTCGCGTTTAAAAACAAGAATGGGTTTTTTCAACTAAAAAATATTAAGGATCACTGCACATTTTTAGAACCTCTTTCAAAGAAATGTAAAATTTATGAATATCGTCCTCAAGGATGTAGATTTTATCCGTTAATATTTGATTTCCAGGAAAAAAATTGTATTTTTGATATTGACTGTCCTAGACCTCATCTATTTTATCAGGATAAAACTGAATTAAAAAATACCTGCCAAAATTTAATGAAATTTTTAAAAAGAGAATTAGATCTAAATTTACATTAAAACTATCAAATTTTCTTACACGAGATCCTTCTTATCATCATCGATATTAACCTCGTATTCAATTTCAAATTTCTCTTCTTCATCTACATCTCTTTTCATCAATATCTCTCTATGGGATTCAGCATATTTATTTGGTTTAAGCTTAATGCATGGTATTCCAATATAGATCCATCCGGGTTCAAGTATCTGAGAATACACTGATGTGGAAAGAGCACTAACAAAAGTATCTTCCCCTACAATTGTTCCTGGTGCGATTGTAGAATGACCTCCAATGAGAGAATAATCCCCAAAAATCACATTTTTAATAATCAAATAAGAGCCGACGATTTGAGAGGACATGATTGTAACGCCTTGCCCAATTAAGACTCTTCTCCCAAATGTTATAAATTCACTATCGCACCAAGAATCGTATAATGAACTTGATAAGCTCATTTTTACTCCGAAAAATTTAAATGCTAAAATATCTGCCCAAGGAAGGGGCCAATTACGTAAAAACCATAATACAATTTTTTTTATTTCGGTACGTAAGCTCCAAAATTCAAAATCAGGATCCCCAACTTCTGCTTTAAAAATACCTTCTCTTGGTTTATGGATTAAATTTATTAAAATTAGAAATAATTTGCTAAAAAAGAAACAACCCAATATAAAGATAAACCACATAATGATTAACATCGTAGGAAGGAAAAATACCATTACAAATACATTTCTTACTAAAGAAGTGAATGTATAAAATATTATTGTGTCCAACATCCCTGATAACCAGAAAATTGGGATGTAAACTACTAAAAACTTAATATTCACCCTTGAAATTACACTACTTGTAGTGAAATCTAAAGCTAAATCTTCATCACTTAAATCACTTAGTTCAATTTTCTCCCTAATATCATCTTCTTTTTCTTTTTCGATTTTTTCATCAGAGTGTTCTAAAATATTCTCAGCTTTTAACTTCTTAACAAGATTTTTATCAACGTACCCTGCAATATTCTCATTGATTTCTAAATCCTTTGGGTTTAAATTTAAATATTCCATAGTTTTCTTTCTAAATATTTTCCTTAAAGGAATTCCCCAATAATAATTATTTCCTTTTAAAACGCTATGTTTTCCAGCAGAAGCTAAGGGAAGTAAATACGAATTATCATGCAATTCTGATCCTGCCGCAATTAAATTTGTTCCGGCAGCAGTAACATTATCTCCTACTTTAACATGAAAATAATTTATGTTTCCAAAAGTTCCATCAACCAGGTGAGTTGCTAAAGCTGAACCTGCTCCAAAATAGCAATTTTTTCCTACGATTGCAAATTTTTCATTACATATACTTTCCTCTAATGTCGATCCTTTTCCGATCACGCTTGAGCCTACAAAATTGAAAAACCAATTACTTAACCAAGGAAATGCTCCTTTCGTAAAAGTATTTTTTCCATATTTGATCAAAAAACTCCGAATATGATAATAATTCAGAGTTTTACTTGGAAAATTTCTTGGTATTATTCCGTCTTTACTGGGTGACTTTTTTTCGCTAAGTCTCCAAAAAAATCGTGTTGCTAACCCAACAAAAAATAGTCGGATTAAATAGCAACCTATAATGACTAAGGGCATTGATACTAATGTAAGAACTGAGTTTATCTCAGTAAAAAGTGATAAGAAACTTGATATTTCTAAGAAATTAGGCAAGAAAATGAGAAAGATATAACTCATAAATAAAAATGCTGGAACTATGTATGAGGTGAGATAAATTGTAAAAAAGACAAATAAATACCAGAAATATTGAAATTGAATCTCTTCGCGTATTGCATTATTCTCAGTATCTAATTCTGGCGCTTCTATGTCAGCATCAGTCATAATATGGTTTTCTCGAAAGCTCTAAATTATGATTTTTTAGGTTATATAATAATTAAATCATTTTCTCTAAAAAATTCACTGTTTAGAAACTTTAACCATTGTGTAAATAAAAAGAATTTGGTTTAGGATTATGCTCTTTTTTGGATTATATATGTATAATTGTTTTAATGTGGTCTTGGTTTATTTTATTGAAATCAATAGCCTTTTCAATATCTTTTAATGGTAATTTTTTAGAGATTAATTTATCAACATTAATCTTTTCTGTTTTTAATCCCTCGATAGCTTTATCAAATGGTCCACATCTACTTGTATATAACGTTAATTCACGAACAATGACATCTGTTATATTAATAGGGGTAGCAAGGCCATGTGTACTTTTTAAATGAATTTTGCCGAGACTTCTGCATGAAGCGATTATATCGTTTATTGCTAAAGGGTTTCCTGTAGCATCAATAACGACATCGGCGCCTATTCCATTTGTAAAATTTTTTATCCTATTAACCGTATTTGGACCGTCAAATCTATTAATTATTTTCTGAGCACCAAGTTTTTTTGCTAGGGTAAGTTTCTTATGAGAACTATCTACAACAATTAATTTGAAACCCTTCAATAGCGCTACTTGTGTAATTAGCAAGCCTAACCTTCCGAGGCCAAAAATTACCATCGTTTCATCACTTGGATCTAATGGCATTGTTTCGAATATTTGATAGGCTGCTGCGAGTGGTTCAATGAAAGTAGCTTGATCATACGATAAAGCATCAGGGATTTCATGTAGTAAATATGAATCTATTTTTACAAATTCGGCTAGAGCGCCATTAATATCAATTCCTAATGCTTTTCGAGAAATACATTGAGTGTGCTTTCCTTCTTTGCAATAATAGCAGCTGAAATCAATATTACTATTTATTTCGGAGGTTACTCTTTTATTAAGCCATTTTGGATCAACTTTATCTCCCACTTTTATTACGTCACCAGCAAATTCATGGCCTAATATTATAGGCGTTGGAGTAGGTAAAGTTCCTTTAATAATAGCTATATCTGTTCCACAGAGTCCAACACTTTTAACACTAACTAATACTTGATTCTCATTTATTCTTGGATCACGCACTGTTTTTATACTCAAATTTTCCCCATCAAACACTGCCGCTTTCATTTTTTATCCAATTATCTCCTAAATTAGAATGATATTAAGTCATGTTTACTTTTGAAATTTTTTATTTAAATTTAGAACTAATAAAATAATCAATGATAATAGAAAAGAAAATTCTTCTATTTTTGGTTTTGTTTTATTGACTCCTTTTCCATTTCATCCTTGATAAACTCGATATTTTCTTTCAGTGTTTCTGTTATGGGCTCATCTCCCAGCTCAAGGTTATCCAAAACATTAATTGCATCTTTAAACAGTTTTAATGCTTCGGGATATTGAGATCGTTTATAGTATACTCCGGGTATTTTCGAAAATTTAAAGGAAATACATTGCCACGCTGTAATCAATATCCAAGTTAGTATGGACATTGCTAATATCCATTCTACTAATGGATTTAATGTAATTAATAACAATACCAAGAAAAATCCTATTAAAAAACCATAATATGCTAAGTATTTTTTAAATTCTGGACCTTTATACATCGCAGACTTAGGTCCTAAGTACATTAATATACTGTACAATACAATATAAATTGAAGATCCAATAAAACTCACACCCGCTACAATATTATGAAATACTTGAAAAGCATCCATGAAAGCATCATCTGCTGGTGGAATTATTCCCACCAGAGCAATACACATGTTAGTAAAAATTGCTATCCCTGTTGCAATTCTTCTAATATTATCTTCTAGATACACTAATTCATTTTTCAGGTAGATATAAAAAGGGATTAATGATGAACCAGCTACTACAAATCCAATGCTAAATAACGATTGGGCATTTTTCGTCCCAAGCGTACTTATAGTATGTGTTACGGGGGAGTATCCTGGAGTAAGAAATGCTGTTACTATTAGAATAATCAAAATAAATAATGTCCCAAAAAACCCAAATAAAACCTCCATCCTCGACTCTTTTATCGCAACCATAATATAATTCCTCTTAATTTTTAGTATCTCTAAGAATTTCTCATTCACATTTTTGTATATAAAATAACACAATGAAAAGTTATTTATTAAAATATAACTGATATTTATAAGTAAGTGACAGATCTATATAAAAAGTGATTTAATGGACAAATTCAAATTTAAGATTACTGTTATCGGAGATGGTTTTGTAGGAAAATCATCCCTAATAAAAAAATTCACTCAAGGAAGTTTTCAAAGGGATTACATTAAGACCATAGGAGCACAATTTTCTAAATACGATGAAGAAATTGAAGGTGATATATGTGAATTAGTTTTTTGGGATATAGCTGGTCAAGATGAATTTCATTTCCTACGTCCTGCTTTTTATAAATCAAGCCTCGCAGCGATAATTGTATTTTCCATTGAGGAAAATAATTTCGGTAAAGAAAGTCTTAAACATACTGCACTATGGTTCAAAGAAATTAAGAAATTTTGTGGGGATATACCCATTATACTTTTTGGTAATAAAGTTGATTTAGTTGATGAGAATACTTTAAATAAAGAGAAAATCCTTAAATTTGTTAAAAAGAACGATTTTTTTGGATTTTACCCTACTTCAGCTAAAACAGGTCAAAATGTTGAAGAAGCATTCAGAGCAATTATCAAATTATTATATGATAAAGTAAAGAATTCTATAATTGTTCCTTAAATGTTCGATTTCCAATCTTTTAGCTGTTAAAGTAAAATTGTGGTCTTCTATCTTCAATTATATTGTTAAATTTGTTCAAATGTTTATTCCTGGCAGTAATTATATCGATATCTATAAAATCTATATTCATTTTATCGATTGGGGCAGAAGATAAAACCTTACCATCATAGGATGTAATTTGACTAGCACCAGTAAAATTAAAGTTGTCATCTCCTCTTTTTTCTTGCCCAATTCTATTTGCTGTAATACTATAAATTCGATTTTCTAAACATCGTGTAGTCATAGCCTTTTGACAATATGGGAGTACTAAGTTAGCAGGATGAGCAATAATCTCGGCACCAAGCAGAGTCAAGCTCCGTGCTGTCTCAGGAAAAATCCAATCAAAGCAGATCATAATACCTACTTTAATACCTTTAACATCATAGACTCTTAATGGCTTATTTCCTGGGGAAAACCATAATTTTTCTTTATAATAGAGATGGATTTTACGGTATGAATCTATTACACCTTTATCAGACACAATCATCGCAGAATTATATATTTCATCTCCGTCTTGCTCAACATAACCTCCAATCATCACTGCTTTTGTCATTTTAGATGTTTTAATAAGAAATTGAGCTGTAAGTCCTTCTGAAGTTTCTGCTAACGACATCGCTTCATCTTTTGATTTGAAAGTGTACCCCGTAGCGAACAATTCTGGTAAAACTAATATATCTGCCTTTACATTCACTAAAAGATCTTCAATTTGGTTAAAGTTTTTTTCCTTATCTCCAAATATAGGAGATGTTTGAACATAACCTATTTTTGTCATTTCAATCTTCTTATTTCTGAATTATAATTTTCGATTTATATTAAAATATGTTTTGATGTACAAATCTTTTTCTCTTTCTAAGGACTTCACGAGATAATTCAATAAATTCAAATAGATAGAAAAAAAATATATTAATGGAATGGAAGAAGAAAGAATAAAACGATATAATGACAAATTGGAATATTTAAATCAAACTATAAAAAATTTGAATGACTGGACGGAAAGTATTGATTCAACAGAGTTTATAGAGCAGTTAGAATTACAAAAACAATATGGAATTTATCACGCTTTTCAAATCGGAATTGAGATTATTACTGATTTAATATCGATGATAGTAAAAGATGTAAAACTGATTCCTAAAGACGACTACTCTAATATAAACATTATAAAAAATAAAAAAATTGTTAATGCCGATTTAGCTGCAAAACTCCGAGAAGCAAATGGTTTGAGAAATAGAATTATTCATGACTATAATGGTTTAGACAATAAAATAGCTTATAGTCGATTAAAAAATCTTCTACAATATTTTCAAGAGTTTAAGGTGAAAGCTAAAGAGTGGTTAAAAAAGAATTGCTAGCCCAAATTTACAATGATTTTTCCTATGTAATAGAAAAGAAAGATATTTTAGGCATTCTATTATACGGTTCTTATACTAAAAGTGAAAATACAAATAGAAGCGATATTGACATATGTATAGTAGCACCTAATGAAGATCTTCATCAACTACTTTCATTTGTATTACAAAATATTAATGTTGGTGCTAATAAATACGATATTCGTCTTTTTAACGAATTACCATTATATATCAAGATTCATATTATTGAAGATGGGATTTTAATCTATTCTCCTAATGAATTAGACTTATATGAATTCTTCTATATTTATCGCAAACTATGGGAAGACCAAAAACATCGTCAAGAAATATCAAAAGAGGATTTACTACTATTTTTAAAATAGAAGGCCTCTTTCTATCTTTAAAGATGTCGTTAAAATTTTGCCTTATAAATCGTATGATTTAGTTTCAGAATTTAATAATTTGACTCTCATTTTTTGTTTAAATATAGAGATACTTTTTAAGCTATAATACAGAAGCGTAAAATTAACGACAAAAAATGAGAAAGGATTTTTAAACAAAAACCAATAAAGATATATTTACAAATTTGTATTCAATCCATAGATTTACATTAATGTGAACAAATGAATAGTAGAGAGGTTAATCAACACCTTAATAACAAACCAGCAATAATTATATATGAGAAGAAACAATTAAATTATAGGAACGGTTAAGGCAATTAATTTAAATAGTTAATATTTACGCCGATAAAATTCTTATCTTAATTTTTAAAATAATATTGGATGAATAACATGACCGATAACTCTTTTTCGTTAATAGATTTATATCCTAAATATGTGATTAATTCCAAAGGTGAAAAGACAGAGTTTGATGAAAACAGCATCGCCAAAATACTTAATCGAGAAACTGGCCTAGATATGAATATATCTGAGAGTGTAGCTGAAGATGTGTTAAGAAAGATTATAGGCCTAGGAATGGACGAAATTACTACTAACTATATCCGTGAATTGGTTTGCGTGGAATTGACTCAACGTGGCTTGAATAAATATAGAAACTTATTTGCAAGAGCTATAAATTTAGAAAGTGTCGGATTCAAATTGGATGAATTATTTCTTGAAAAATTTAAGGGTCAACAGCCTGATTGGGGACCTATTGGATATATTACATATAAAAGAACTTATGCGAGAATTATTGAAGGGGAAAATCGTAAAGAAGAGTTTTGGGAAACCTTAAGAAGAGTTGTTGAGGGATGTTACTCAATCCAAAAAGAGCACTGTATAAAACTAAGTTTGCCATGGAGGGATGATAAAGCTCAGAAGTCAGCTCAAATTATGTTTAATAAGATTTGGAATTTTAAATTTTCCCCTCCGGGTCGTGGATTATGGATGATGGGTACTGAATTTATTGCCCGTCATGGTTCCATGTCTTTAAATAATTGTGGATTTGCCTCTACTGAGGATATTGATTTAAAATATTCAAAAGCCTTTGAATTTGTTATGGATGCTTTAATGTTAGGAGTAGGGGTTGGTTTTGACACTAAAGGAGCGGGAAAAATAAAGATTAAGAAGCCAAGTGAAGGAGACTTTAACTTTGAGCTAGAAGATTCGAGGGAAGGATGGGTCGAATCTTTAAAACTTCTACTTGAAGCATACTTCTTGGGGAAACAGATGCCGATCTTTGATTTTAGTAAGATTCGGCTAGCTGGTGCACCAATAAGGGGTTTTGGTGGTATTGCTTCGGGTCCAGAACCATTAAAAGAAATGTTAGAAGACATTCAGAAGATCTTGGAAAAGAAAATAGGTCAAGTGATAACTTCGGTTGATATTTTAGATATAATGAATCATATTGGTAAATGTGTAGTTGCTGGAAATGTACGAAGAAGTGCGGAAATTGCTTTAGGTGATCCTACGGATTATGATTTTGTTACTAGTAAGCAAGATGAAAAAGCATTATATTCTCATAGATGGGCAAGTAATAATTCTGTGTTTGCAGTTAGGGGTTTAGATTATTCCTTCATCGCAAATCAAATAGCAGTAAATGGAGAACCTGGTGTTTTATGGTTAGAAAATGCAAGAGCCTATTCAAGAATGGGAGATGATCCTGATTATAAAGATAAAAAAGCAGCTGGAGTTAATCCTTGCATAACTGGTGATACACTCATTGCTGTAGCAGATGGAAGAAATGCCATTCCTATTAAAGAGTTAACAAAGGAAGGATTAGATATACCTGTTTATTGTAAAAATGAACAAGGGATTACAACAATAAGAATGATGAGAAATCCTCGGATTACGGGATATAATGAGAAAATCTATAAAGTAACTCTCGATGATGGGAGTAGCATCAAATGCACTGATAATCATAAATTCCTCATGAAAGATGGATCATTAAAATTTGCGATTGATTTAAAATCCAACGATAGCTTGATGATTACACCCAAATGGCAAACTACTTGGTCAGAGATAATGAGTGAGGATAAAAAGAAGAAATCACCATATTGGATGATAAATAATGGAAAGAAGAATATTTTCGAACATACTTTAATTTATGAACAACTAAATAAAACCAAAATAGAAGCGGGTCATATCCTCCACCATATAGATCGCGATAGTTTGAACAATAATATTTCAAATCTCGAACTATTAGTAAAAGATCGGCATGAGTCTCTTCACGATATCTCTGGAGATAAAAATCCCATGCGTACTTGGTATCCTTATGCTAGCTCAGAAGAGAAAAAGCAATATCATGATAGAATGTCTAAAGCAACAGCAAGAGAAAACAATCCTCGGTATTCTGGGTTTACTAATAAAGATCTATATGATGAAATGCTCTCTATAATCAATATAACAGGAATTCCGCTAACTACTAGTTCTTGGATAGAATATTCAAGAAAATATGGCTATATACATAACTTCAATAAATTTAGGGGAAAATTGGTAAATCTTATCAAAAAAGCTAATATAGAATGTGGTTTCGAACATTATATTAATCCAGCTTTAATGAGAGAATATAAAAGATATATTAAAATGTTAGATACAAGCGATTTTGAATTAGTTTTTAATGAAGGTATATGGCTTATAAAACAGTGTGAATCATGTGGTACAGAATTTCATGTAAAATATAGAGAGAGAGAAAGATCTTTCTGTTCATATACTTGCTCAAATAAGATATCTGCTTTGAAAGCTGGAGCTGTAATGAAAGAAAAAGGTAAAAACCAGAGAGAAATTGCAAGAAAAAAGCTTTTCGGATTATTCGAAGAATATGTGTGTGATAACAATGAGATTCCTACTTTATCTAAGTTTTTAGCATATCTTAAAGTTAATGGTATTAATGATTTTCGAACTGCTGGAATATATAAGGGGTATCAATATGTTCTTAATTTAATAACTGAGAGATATTACAACAAGAAAATAATGGTACGTTCTCTTCGTAAACAGCCATACCGGAAAGAGATGGCTACTGAACTTATATCTAATGGATTATGCAGCAATCATAAAGTTGTTTCAGTTGTTTATATTGGCAAAGAAAATGTGTATAATGGTACTGTTGATGATTATCATAATTATGGAATTATTTTAAACAAAAAGAAGACCAAATCGGACAGACCAAAACTAGAAATGATTTTTACTGCGAATTGTGGAGAACAAACGCTAGAATCCTTCGAACTTTGTTGTCTTGTGGAAACCTTTCCATCACGCCATGAAAGTTATGAAGAATTTGAAGAAACGTTAAAATATGCCTATTTATATTCTAAATCTGTTACTCTTGTAAATACCCATTGGCAAGAAACAAATGCAGTCATGCTTAAAAATAGAAGGATGGGTATTTCACAAACTGGGATAATTGAAGCATTTGTTAAGCATGGTCGTAGAAAAATACTAGACTGGAGTGATAAGGCTTATAAATATTTACGAGAGTTAGATGAACAATACTCAGACTGGTTATGCATTCCAAAATCGGTCAAAATCACAACTGTTAAACCTAGTGGTACCGTAAGTTTA
>JAGXNR010000045.1 GCA_019894875.1 Promethearchaeota archaeon
GTATTTATTGCCCATGTTAATAGATTTTTTCCTCCAAGGTAATATGCTTCAAACTTACTAAATTCTCCAGATGGACAAACTCGAGACCAATAAGCATCTTTATAAACTGTCCTGCAGGTTCCACACTTTCCACATTGATAAAAAGTTTCTTTATAATGTGTTAAATCTTGATTTCTTTCAAGTTTCTGGTTTTCATTAGCTAAAGATATTCTTGAAATACCTGTTCCTGGGATATTTCTAACTCTCCTCTTAGCCATATTAATCTTCTCCTCTTCCTTGTCCTGGATTCATTATATTATTTGGATCAAGGAGCTTTCTAATTTTTTCAATTAATTCACCTGTAGCGGGAAAGATTTTTTCCTTATGACTCTGATACGCCCATTTTGGTGATTTGTACATTATCGCTCCATCAATGTGTTCAACCTGCTCGTGAATTTCTTTTAAGAGATTCCTTGCTCTTTCTATGTCATCGGGATCATTCTTATTAAAATTAATATTTGTGCGCGCAACACAATAATGCCCACCAAACATTATTCTGCTATAGAATTGTGGAGGTTTATTATATTTTAAACAAATGTCCCTTGCGATATTATAATAATTCGCAATATCTCTTGTTGAGCAGTAAGAACCAATCCACTCACCACCACCACCTCTTGAGAAATTCCAGCAACCCCAAACCTGTGTTGGCGGTACATCCATAGGCTCTACACCATCCTTGCTTGAAAGAAGACTAATATTACTTTTTTTACAAATCTCTCTAATAGCTTCACATTGAGCTTCATGTTGCTTAGCAGTATATGCTTGAGTAGCAATAATCCCGATAAAATCTGGCATACCTCCTGTTATAGCATCTTTCGGTACTTTTTTCTCATTTAGGTATTGGACTGATTGGCTCCACCCGAGATTTACTATAACTATATCATTAATTCCAAGTCCAGCTTTCGCAAGTTCAAGCATTACTGGGACTCCATCATCCACCTTCATCGTTACACCCGTAAAAACCTCATTGAAGGGTAATCTTGGCCATAACTTTATAGCAGCTTTAGTTACGATCCCCGTTGTACCTTCCCACCCTATAAATAATCCGGCTAAATCTGGTAATGGTTGCCTACCATACCAATGTTTAGAAAGGGCACAAGAGCCTATTTTAACAAGTTCTCCCGATCCTAGTACTGCTTCTAAACCGTTTAGAAACTCATTACCAGACCCACCAATCATCCCTAAATCAAACATCCCATAACATAGGCATGATGGGACTACCCCCGTACCTGGAGGTGACCATGTTACTCCCGCTCTTAGATCAGGATGATTCTTTTCGAGATATCCTTGTAAATCTGCCCAGGTTATCCCTCCTTCAACCACCGCATACATATCATCTTCGTTTACTTCCAACACTCGATTTAATCTTCTTAAATCAACAACGATTCCTCCTTTTCTAGGGGTAGCAAGAGAACCAAAATTAATCCCAGAAACCCATGGAACAATAGGAATTTTATGGATATTTGCAAGTTTGACAATTTCCTGAACTTCCTCTGCAGTATTTGGCATAATTACAATATCACATTTTCCTTCTGGCTCAGCTGTTATGAAATCATAATGATATAGAAATTGCATTTCAGGTTGATCAGAGACAAACTTTTCACCAACAATTCCTTCTAATTCTGTTATAATTTCGTTATCTATCATTTTCATCGACCTTATAAATTATATTAAATCCTTTATATTATTTATAGATTAATTCTTTTTTCATATTAGTTGATGGGACGGATGGAAACTTGGAAAGATTAATAAAAGTATTTGGAGCTGCTCTCGATGCAACAGATTTCCCTCTTAGTCTTCAAATTAAACAAAATTATTTAATCCAATTGGCTCAAAATCTCATAATAGATCCTAATTTTCTTGATCCCTATGATGCATTGCTTTTATTTAGTCGTGTTATGCAAAAAGATAAATATCATAAAATGGGCAAATTTCCCATTGAATCTTGGCTGACTCCTAAACCAAATCTTGAGGATTTACCTTTAATGAATCAATTAGAATTCATGAAATTTACCCGGGAAGGCTCTATTAGAGTTTATTCAGAAAGACTTGAAAAATATATCAATGAGAATATATTACCAGACTTTCCTTTGATGATCGGGGTAGATCATTCTCTAACTGGGGGTGTGTTGAAAGCACTATCTCATAAATATGGACGGGAAGATTTACTAATCCTTATTTTTGATGCCCATTTTGATGGATTACCTGCAAACATATCATTGAACATAGCAAAATACATGAATGATCACCCTGAAGAGACAAATCCATTGATTTCAGAACATATTGATACTGTTAATGAAAACTCAGATATTTTAGATACATACACATGTGCCTCTTTTATTTATTATTTATTGAAAGAAAATATCATACTACCTGAGAATCTAATAATTTTTGGATGCCAGGATTATCCAGACGCAAAATTTCGTTCATTGGATGATCCTAGAATTGTCGAATTTGTCGAATTTTACAATAAGATGGAACAGAAAGGTATAAAATTTATCCCAAAATCTGATACATCAACAATGATCAGAAATTTGTCAACAATCTTAAAAGAAACTGAAAAATCAAAAATGTACATTTCTTTTGATACCGATGTAGGTGCTTTAAGGGAAATAATTGCAACGCGGTTTAGGAATGCTATTGGAATCGATCAAACGACTATAATAAATGCTGCTAAAATTATAAAGAATGTAATAAATTCAAAAAAGATTGACTTAGTAGGATTGGATATAATGGAAATTGAAACCCATTTACTTAATAGAGTTTTTCCTAAATCCGGAAGAATTGATCAGACTATTAAGGTTGTTGATAGTTTTCTAGATGTTTTCTTTTGAATATTCCATTGTCTAATAGGTTTCTTAAGGAATCCAAACCAATCTTTAAGTTCGATTAAAAATTTCTTTTATCATAATTATCAATTTATATAGGTTTTAAAAAATGTTGAGTACCACCTCAGAAATGGATGTGTTTTTCAACCCGAAAACAGTAGCGATAATTGGAGCTTCAGAAAAACCAAAATTTGGTATAGGAACAACAACATACCTGCTAAATTCGAAGTTTAAAACATATCCTGTTAATATAAACAGTGACACAATTTTCGGTCATAACGCTTATAAAAGTGTCATAGATATACCCGATACTATTGATTTAGCAATCATCATAGTCAGTAATAATTTCGTGCTTCAAGCAGTAAAAGATTGCATTGAAAAGAATGTAAAAGGAATTATTATAGAATCAGCAGGTTTTGCAGAAACTGGCATAGAAAAATTCGCACAAATCCAACGTGAAATTGAAAAAATAGCGAAAGAATCAAAAACCCGAATTATAGGACCTAATTGTATTGGAGTAACTAATTTTCATAATGAATTTACGACATCAGATATGGATTTTGAACAAGCAATAAAGGGTAGCATCGCGGTCATAGCTCAATCGGGTGTACTAGGAAATGTATTTATTGATTGGGCTAATAATCAAGGGATTGGATTTTCAAAATCAATGACAATTGGGAACAAAGTAGATGTTGATGAAGTTGATCTGTTAGAATATTTAAATGAAGATCCTGAAACTAAAATAATAGCTCTTTATTTAGAAGGTACAAAAAGGGGAAAAGCACTAAAAGAAGTACTTGGGAAAATGAACAAACCGGTATTAATTCTTAAAAACGGGAGAAGTGACATTGGATCAAGAGCAGTTAATAGTCATACGGGGTCAATAGCTGGAAATGATAAGATTT
This sequence comes from Promethearchaeota archaeon, assembly GCA_019894875.1. The sequence continues at coordinate 3,773 of JAGXNR010000045.1, forward strand.
ATGATGCTCTTTTTAATCAATTCCCAAATGTCTTTAGAATTGATAATTTCTATGAATTATTTAATATTGCCCATGTTTTTTGCTACTCAGCCTTTACCAAGAGGAAAAAATGTTGTAATTGTTACTGGTTCAGGAAGTCTCGGAGCTTTAGCTTGTGATGAAATTAATAAACAAGGTTTAAAACTTGCCGATTTAAACAAAATAACAATCGAAAAAATAAAGTCAGTTATCCCTAATTGGGTGTCAATTGGCGGAACCATCGATTTAGGACCCTCAATGTTTGAGACTTTCATCCCTTCTATTAAACCAATATTCCAAGATAATAATGCTGACTGTATATTGTATATATTTTCCGTTCCAAGGGTACCTCTCGAAAGAATGGCTTCATTTGCATTAGGAGGAATCAGAGAACAATTTAATGTTTTAAAACAAGCTGCTGAGGAATCTAATAAACCTTGTATCATAGTATGTTTTGGTTCAAGATGGGTTTTTGACTTTGTAAGTAAAGCAGCTTCACACTCTAAATCAAAATTAATAATACCTATAATGACCAGAATAAATCAAGCGATTAAAGCATTTAAAATGATGTATCAATATAATTCAATAGTAAAGACATCATTAAAATAAAGATTTTACCTCCTATTCTGTTAAAGCTGCTCCATATTTTCCCTTAAATTTTTAATCTATAATTTCTAAAAATTGGACTCCAAATTTTTTTAATTTGATTATACTCACCTTTTAATTAAGAAAAAATAATCAAATTAAAGTGATAAAAAAATGGTTGATGTGAATGTATTTGGCATAGCATGGGAAGAAATAGTTAATTGGTATTTAGCTCAACCGATTTATGGACAAATTCTGGTCTTAATTGGAGTTATTGCTGTGTTAGCTCTCGCAGTAGTTATAGTGTATTATGTTTTGAAAGGTGTTGCTTACTTAGTGTATTACATTCTAAAGGGTGTTTATTATCTATTGAAGGGAATAGGATTACTCTTCTACAAAACTTTTGAAGCACTATATTATGCGATTTCGGGAAAACCTAAACCTGAATGCTGTAATCCAGCTCAAGAACAGCAAGCAGTACCTCAAGTAGTAAAACAACCAGAACCGATTACTCCTGTTCAAAGGACTTATCAAACTATTAATCCTGATGTTGCCTTTTGCAGTGAATGTGGAAGTCAATTCTCAGATTCAATGATTCAAACCCTTTCAAATAAAGGATTTGTATATTGTATCCACTGTGGTAAAGGATTTCAGAGCAACTCAATACCCATCGAGTCTTAATAAATTTATTTTTTTTCTTATTTTTAGGTTTCAATTCTTTTAATCTAAGGATTTTTCAAATAATACTACCGCAAAAGGTTCACCTTCATGGTATGAAAATCCTAGTTCTTCGAGTTTATCTGCAATCTCTGGGGAGCAAAATACTTCATAAGTTTTATTTTCTTTATGTTTAAATTCTTTTTGTAGGTTAAATTTAACAAGTTCAATTGCGATTTCTGGGATTCCATAAACGATCATCCAAATGTCTTTTTCTACTGGACTTTCTTTAATTGAGATGGTTTTAAATTTGACGGTCTGGAGGATTGCTTTAGAATTTACTATGTACCATTCACCATCTTCCTCTGAAATAGCTTTTATTGGTTTATAACTCCAGCCCATACAAACCTCATCACCAGAACCGATGTTGAATTGTTTATAACATTTCTGAGCTTCATCTACCGGTATTTCTTTAACATCTAATGGGTGTGTTTTAAATGATTTTATATCTTTTCTATCTGCACTTAAAACATTCATACTTTTTTTTCTTTGAAACCCAAAATATTTTGCTAATGTGACAGAACCAACGTTTTTTGAAGAAGTGTCAAATTGAGCTGTTTTTGCCTTTACTTGAGAAGCATATTCTAGTGCATATTTTATCATCTCTCTACCAATACCTTGCTTTTGGTATTTAATTTTTACTCTCCATCCTTCAAGCCATGCAATTTCTTTAGTAAAAAGTTTTACTCTTCCAAATCCCACCATCTCTTCTTTTCTTTCATCTATAAAGGTTCCATAATTCATACAATTTTCGTCTTGGAGCCAATTTTCTATAACTTGAGGGACATAGTCTTCTCCTTCCCAAATATCCTTGCTAATTTCTTTTATTGCAGGAATATCATCAGTTATTAGTTCACGAAAATAAAGTTTCATTTTAACTAGTTTTGATTTTATCTTTTTTTAAAATATCGATTAAATAAATTTAAATAAAAAAGGAGAGCAACAAGAGAATGAACTAATACACAAAAGAAAAATCCTAGAGTTAAGAAAATAAAGCCCAACAAAAACCCGAGTAAAAAGGAATTGATAAAAAATATTCCAAAAATCCTCAAATTCTTATAAGTAAACCAAATATGGATGTGGTAAAGTGAGAAAACCAAACTAGAAATAGATAAAACTAAAATCAAATCTAGAGTCAGTGAATGAAATAATAAACTTAGGAAATAATATCTAAAAATCAGTTCTTCCATTATCATAGTTATAAGAAAAAGTGAAAATAGAACTAATCTTTTTTTTTTTGTGATTAAAGCTTGGATAACATCATGCTCTTTTATCAACTCTAGGCTCTTCGTATCAAGAACAAAAATATCCATTAATTCTCCCAACGTAAGAAGTACAACTAAACCACCGAACAAGACTAATAGCGTGTATATATTAATAATTTGGGTAAATAGATTCTCTATATATAACCCAAAAAACATTGGGAGGATTAAAAGTAAGGAAACTATACTAATAATGATATATTTTTTATTCTTTTCCAAAGTTTTCACTTAAAGTTAAGAATTTTATAAGTTCATCTTTTAGAATAAAATTTATGCAGGATAATCGTTTTTTGACCCCATAAGAGTAGTAGTTTCTTCAATCCAAGCTGACAATTCTTTATCCACACGACAAAAAGTAACAATCTTATCTAGATCTTTGAGTTTGCTGAATGAACACTCAACCATAACATCCCACCCCCCATACACCGGAGTTGCATATGTAATTTTCCAATCTTCTTCTGTTTCTGTAGATTTTAAACCTAATAATTTATCAACAACCTTCCATTCAGTACCAATTACTTTTAACCGAATTAATATATAACCTCGATAGTACATAACAATCATTTATTTTTATCTTTCATTTATTTAAAACATTTTTAATTCTAAATTATAGTCAACATAAAATAGCTAGAAATTTAGAGGTGGACTAGCAAAATAGAATATGATTTCATAATAAAATGGAATAAAATATACCAATTTGCAATTATGTTTGCCTATGTTATTAATAACTATTAGATTTATCAATATCAAAAACACAATATATAATTATTATTTTTTTTTGAAAAATGATGAATCATGGTTGAATTATATACAAAATTAAAAGACGTTGTATCAGAAAAATTCATTTCAAATGACGTTTACGTCCGCCATGCATATTCAAGAAACGTAGATTTAGTTTTACAAGGCGTTCCCGATTATGTAATAAGACCAAAGGATGCCCAGGAGATCTCTGAGATCCTAAAAGTAGCAAATGATGAGAATGTCTCTGTTACTCCACGTGGTGCAGGTATATGTGAGTTTGGAGGTAGTAAACCAATCGGCGATGGGGGGATTATTTTAGATTTGAAACGGATGAACAACATTATAAACTTAGATGAAGAAAATCTCATAATCACCGCAGAAGCAGGAATTTCTTGGGGGAAATTAAATGAATATCTCTCCCATTTTGGGCTCTATACAGGTGGTATGGGCCCCGGATCGGGTATGTCTGCTTCAATTGGAGGGGGTATATCACATCATTCTGTGGGAGGTGGTGGATGTGCCAAATACGGGGCTTGTACTAATCAATTAGTTTCATTAGAAGTAGTGTTACCAACAGGGGAAATCATAAAGACAGGTTCTCAAGCTAATAAGTATTCTAAATTTCCATTTAACAGGTTTGGCAATGGTCCTGATTTAGCTGGACTTTTTTGCGGAGATAACGGGATTTTTGGGGTTAAAACAGAAGTTTCACTACAAGTGTTCCCAAGACCAGAGTTTGCGGCGTATAAAACTTTTTTAATGCCACGAAAAGAAAGACAAATATCTGCTGAAATCCTAACTGATATCCGACAAAAAGGAATTGATGTTTATGATGCAATGTATATTATGGATCTTATCGTTAGAATCAGTTGTGACCAAGGTTTAATGCCTATGTGGGAAGATTTAAAGAGAAAACGAGGAGTATTTTTATATACCATTGAAGCAAACTCAGAGGTAGAATTAGATGAAAAAGTTAAGCAATTAGATGATATTATCCTCAATTATAAAGCAGAATATCTAGGTCCAGAAATTTCTGATGGAAACCTAGCTAAATGGCATTATACAGAAGGTAATTATCAGTTTTACCATAACTTATGGGGGATGTTCCCCTCGATGCAACCACTAACAGCAGAATGTTTTTCACCAATACACCAGTATCCTAAAGTATTAAATGATATCGATCAATGGGATATGGAACATGATGAGGATATGCGTAGAATATTTAATATCACAGGCACACGTCCTATTGCGGGTAGCGGTCCTATAGTACTTATAGATGGAAGTAATGTAGAAATTACATGTGGATTTACAAGCTTCTGGAAATATTATGATGGAAAACTTTATGAGGAGATCGATGAAATTAACATTAAACTCTGGAAATCCTTATTGAAAAGGGTTACTGAGCATGGTTGTCAATGGTATATGATGGGAGATTTTATGTCTCGCTTGATGGTAGACATTGGAGCTTATTCAGAAGAATTTTATAAGCTCATGAGCTCAATCAAAAATACTCTTGATCCTAAAATGATACTTAGCCGGGGAAAATTCAATTTTTGGGGGGATGAGAAGCATGAGTAATATTGAAAATTTGAAAAAAGAATGGAAAGCTATTTTTTCGTGCATGAACTGTGCAGATTGTGGTTATGCAATAAGACCTGTTGTTGGAAGATATTTAACATGTCCAGTTAAAGAAGCTAAAGGTGAAGAAGGTTTTGAGATCTATTTTTCTCGCGGAAGAATGAACGTATTAAAAAGTATATTAGAAGGTCAAATTCCTTTAAGTAAGGAGCTTGCGGAATGGGCTTATCAATGTTCTGAATGTGGGAATTGTTCTGAAGTTTGTCATATGACACATAATGAAAACATAATCTTACCCACATGCAACTGGATTGATCATGTTAAAGTATGGGAGGCCTTAAGAAGAGATTTGTTTGAAGCAGGATTTGCACCTCTGGAACATCATGATAAATTGATTGAATTTATGAATAATGAGACTATGGAAAATCCTTATGGGGAAAATAAAGAATCTAAATATGATTGGCTTACTGAATTTCCGGAGATAAAAGAGAAAGGAGACATTGCCTTTTTTAGTGGGTGTACTATGCCTTTAAGGCAAAAAGATACATTGAAGAATATGATGAAAATTTTCAAAGCCGCAGGACTAACCATCGCTACACCTAGGGAAGAATTGTGTTGTGGTTCTATAAGTTTACGGATTGGGGATAAGATGTCTCTGAATGATATTATTAAACGTAATATTGAGGCTATAAAAGACACAGGGGCGAAGATTTTGTTCACAGCTTGCGCAGGCTGCTATAGAACTCTAAAAAAGGATTATCCAGAATTTTTAGGAGAAGAATTACCTTTTGAAGTAAAACACATAACTGAAGTATTAATTGAACTTATAAACTCCGGTAAAATCCCATTTAAATCCGAAGAGGGAGAGAAATTAAAAGTAACTTATCACGATCCTTGCCACTTAGGGCGTCATATGGATTTGTATGAAATTCCGAGAGAAGTTATTGAAAAAATACCTGATATTGAATTAATTGAAATGAAAAGGAATCGTAAACATGCGTGGTGCTGTGGTGCTGGTGGTGGGTTAAAGAGTCAATTTTCGGAATTAGCCCTTGAAATTTCAAAAGAAAGAGTTAGAGAAGCAATAGAAACGGGAGCTGAAATTCTTACCACAAGCTGTCCTTTCTGTATCGGGAATCTGCAGGACTCGTTTAATGAGATGGATTTAGGATCACCACAAAAATTTCGCATTATTGACCTTATTGATTTAATCGCTTCACGGATATAAAATATCATAGATTCGCTTCAGGGAACTAGTATATCATTTAGAGTTTATTGAATTTTTTTAATTTTTCCTTATAGAAAATAAAAAACTCAGTAAAAAGCTTGGTTATTTTGATTTACTCAAGTTTAAATATATTTTCTTGTATTTGATAATAAGAATTATTAATATTATATCCAAAAAATAAATATAATTCTAGGATCAAGGTATAGTAATAATGACAACAAAGATCACGTTCATAGGAAAACCAGAAATGGGAAAAACTACCCTAAAGAAAGTTATTTTTGAGGGAGAAGACCCCAACGAGTTAATATTATTTCCCTTGGAAGCCACAATAGGAATTAAGTATTCAATACATGAATTTATGGATTCCAAGGTTAGTTTAATTGATGCTCCAGGACAATCATTGCAGATAATTTTAGAAGATGAACAAAAACAATTACTTGTATTTGGAGATAGTAGCGCAATAATATATGTCTTCGATTATCCTACATGGATTGCAGATTCTCAAGATGTTTTAGATGATATCAGAAAAATTTATGAAATAAATAAAAAGCACAATTTTGGAGCAAAAATTATACTATTTCTCCATAAAGTAGATCTCCTAATAAAGAAAAAAATTGGTAGCATGCTTGCTTTAATAAGAAGGCAGATAATTCAACAATTAGATCTTCCTATGGAGATCCCAATTTATTTTACAAGCTTGCATCCAAATTTAATATATACTACATTCAATGCGATATCTGAAACAGTTAGTACTTTCTCAGAAGATGCATCTACTCTAAAAAAGATTATTAGTAATAAATTGAAGGATTTATCTAAAACAAGCTGTTTTGTATCTAATAAAGAAAATAATCTGATTATTCAAGAAATGTCAAAAGATTTTGATACAAGTATCCTATATTATTTGTTTGAAAAAATCTATCATTTAAGTAAATCAACTGAATTTAAAGAAAGTAAAACTAGTGTAATAAGCCCTGGTTCAAAGATTTTAAATATGGTAATAAAAGATATTAATAAATATCATACTAATTTTAAATATCTAATTTTATTATCTGAAATTATTGAACAAGAAGATATGACAAAGATTTTAGACGAAATAATAGAAGATTTAAAGCAAAATTATTAATCAAATTAAAACTATCATACAAGTTCCAATATGTTACGACAAGTCTTTATCGTTTTAAATAATAAATTAGTTTATCAAAGGAGTTATGCTAAAGGTTTAGAGATTTCACTTTTTACAAAAGTGATTGAAAAAGTTAAAAAAGTTGCACTTTCTAAATTTAGTAGCGAAACGGGAAATTATGACTTTTTTGAATATAAACTCTCATATATAATTGATATTGACTTTAATCTCATAATTCTTTTTGTGTCAGGAATGGGAGATGACTTTAAAGTTATAGAAACCCAACTAAAGAAATTTAAAAATGAGTTTACTGAATTTTATGGCGACACGGTTAAAGATGAGAACTTTGAGATAATAAATGAGGCTCTAGATCCGATAGTTGATGCTATTCATAGAAATATGAAACCAAAAATCTCAATTGTGGGATTTTCTGGTGTTGGGAAAACAACTACTACAAAATTAATAAAATCAGAAGAGATTCCCATGCAACATATTCCTACAATTACCGGTGAAGTAGCTACTATTAAAATTGGCAAGTTATCTTTCTTCCTCTGGGATTTTGCAGGACAAGAACAATTCGATTTTCTGTGGGAAAAGTTTATTGACGGTTCGGATGCGGTTCTTTTACTAACGGATTCAACCTTGGAAAACCTTGAAAAAAGCAGATATTTCTTCGAATTAGTAAACAAAGTAATTCCCTATGCACGCCTCGGAATAATAGCAAACAAGCAAGATCTACCCGAAGCGATGAAGGTTGAAGAGATAGAACGATTAATGGGAAATAAAACATATTCAATGGTGGCAATTGATCCTAATAATCGATCAAAAATGATCCGGATAATTGCTGATCTGTTAGATATGGATACGAGAGTGTCACCCTTATTGCAACCTATATTTGAAAGAGATTCATTAATGGATAAAGCTCAAAAAATATTGGAACAAGGAGAATTTGAAGAAGCAGTTTCGATATTCAAGAAAATAAGTAATCTTTGCCTTGAATTAGGCGATGACTCTCTTGCTCTTGATTTTCAAAATAAAAGCCAGAAAATCAGTAAAATTATAGATTCTTTTGCTAACAACTGAAATTTTTTTGTTTCTCTTGCATTCTCTACCAAGTTCGAGTTATATTTTGCATAAAAACTAAAACTTCCCTTTTCCCAAGAGGAACAATATTAGATTGAAATACTATTTGATTATCATTAAATGGCAAAATAAATTTCATATCTTTTGAAATTTTCTCAGAAAGAGAATTTTCTATCTTAAATTGAGCTAATTCAACAACTTCTTTTGGTAGAAACTTACTTATATGTTGACCTATAATATTTTTTGTTGAAAATACTTGTTCTACTAATTTTTCAATTTTCGTATCTAATTTAAAATCTAGGAGTACTCCTGCTTTTGAAATTCTGAAAATTGAGAATGGAACATGTTTAAAGAGAACACTGTTTCTTATTTCACTTTCATTTAATTCTTCCCTATTTTGCATTCTCTCTATAGCTGTGCCTAATTCTAAGCCTATAGTGATGATAAGTTCCATTTCCTCAGGCATTAATTGTTTATCGTCTTGAAAAATCATATTTATTGAGCCAATAATATCAAACTTAGAGAATAAAGGTATAACCGCTGTAGAAGAGATATCCAATCCTTCAAAAAATTTCTTGATTGGTTCTGGAAAGTTGTTATTGATAAGCGCTACACCCTTAACAAACACAATATCATAAGGGTTTTTATTAATATCTAATTTATGATTTTCTAGAAAAAAATGTGAGGGGAAACCTTTATGAACCTTGATCCTTGCTACATCTTCCCGTTTATCTATCAAGTAAATACTGCATCCTTCAAGATCAAACAAATCAATGAAACTCTCCAGTATCTTAGTTAGTAATCCTGATAATTCATTAGCTTGGTTAGCGATACTTATGATCTTATTTAAGATATCTGTTTTTTTCATTTGTTCTTTGAGTTTATCTTCAATTATTTGTATATCCGTTATATCGTGGAAAAGATATTGTATAAAATATTGATCCGCTAACTTGATTTCATTAACAGTAACTTCTAGATACATATGAGTTCCTGTTGATTTTTTAATTCTTGAAATGATTGGAGGTGGTTGATCAATCAAATGCCGAACCATGTTTGGATCCACCAATCCTTCATCAAATAAATCAAATTTCAGAGCTATATTTCCAATAATTTCCTCTTTTTTTTTTTCAATTAATTTTTCGGCTTCTAAATTAACATCAACGAGCACTCCTGAATCCCTATTCATTATTAAAATTGCATCTCTTGCTGCCTTAAATAGAGCTTGATATCGATGCTCAGCCATGATTAAGGTTTTGATTGCTGGTTTAATAGATTCATAATAAGAGAAAAAGAAATTTCTAATTTCTTGTAATTTACTAAAATCTGCCTTGAAATCTTTCGGTTCATGATCGAATGCCTTATAGGCATCATCAAGTTTAATGATATATTGAGCAAATCCCGCGAGAAGTTCATTAGCGAGTATTAACGTCAGGTCAACGCTCGATTCGGTTACCAGTGAAAGTAAAAAGCTCTCATATCCCCCTCTAGCAAAAGGACTCATAAGTTTGAAAAATAAATTTGCTGTTTTATATTCACCAAATATATGGATGAATACTCCTTGCGTAGGAATGTCCATCAGGGACGGAATCTTATTCAGAATTTCACCTTCTAATGACTTAGGCGCTTTTAAAACTACAGTTGGTCCGTAAAGAGGATCAAAACGACTAAGGATTAATGCTGCTTCCAAGATCTTTCACTATTTTAAAGTATATACTCTCGATTTTTAAGTAAAAATTGAATTATTTAAATTTTTGTTTAACTAATTATTTTTTTAATCATATTTCCAGTATTAAAATGTCTGAATATATTACCAAGTTTCAATAGATAATCCGATTAATCAAATAAAACGAATTTTCAATTTTTGTTAGGATTGAATCATTTAATGCAAATCTTATAAAACGATCTAACTATTACCTAATTATAGCTATGGAAGAATATTTACAACCAACAGAATTTTTTGATTTTGATAAAAGCTCTGTAAATAAGAAAGCTATTGAAATTACAGAAAATTGCGAAACTGAAAAAGAAAAAGCTATAGCTTTATTTTATTGGGTTCGAGATGAAATCAAATATAACATGATGACATACATACCTGGTATTAAAGATAATTTTAAAGCTAGTGTAACTCTGCAAAGACGGGATGGATTTTGTGTTTCTAAATCTATTCTTCTATCCAGTTTCGCCCGAGCTGTAGGTATTCCTGCGCGTATTCATCTAGTAGACCTAATTAACCATAAGATATCCCAAAGGATAATTGATATGATGGGTCATAACGTCATGTACTACCACGGATATAGCGAACTTTTTTTAAATGGTAAGTGGGTAAAGCTTACACCATCTTTTGATACTCCTACAGCGATAAAAGGCAAGTTTCTCCCAATGTGTGAATTTGACGGTGAATGTGATGCGGTTTTTCCTAAGTATGATAATGACGGTAATCAGTTTGGGGAGTATCTAACGGATAGGGGAGTACATGCGGATTTACCACTTGAGGATATAGCAAAAGTTTTTGAAGAAAAATACCGTTTTACAAAGTCTTCAGTTTCAAAAAAGGATAAATAATAAAAGAAAAATTCCTATATATAAAAGATAATTTTAACTAAAATTGTCCTCTTTTAACCCTAATCTTCTTAAATAGATTTTATATTTTCCTAATTTTCCCCCATAATTCCCAGCAGAAATCTTCAAGAGTCCATCCATATTAATAATTCCCTCAATAACCATTAACATTGATTTTTCAACTGTTTTAATATCCAGACTATTAAATATTATTTCTGGGATAGACTTGACACCATCAGGAACTTTAAAACCTCCTGGTGGCAACTTATCTTGCAATGTAGGGCAATACGGGTGATTAGTTGATGGTCCAATTTCTGGAAAATTAGTTTCAGGTTTTGAACCTGCCGAACAAACGTCAAAGGTCGTACATACATCATCAATTTCAACAAGTATCTTTACCGCTTCCCTCCCTACGTTTATTCCTGCATCAATAGAATCGCAAAATAGCCATAAATTACCTCCCATAACACCAGGGGCATAAGAAAGTTTTTCTTCAATTAAAAAATCATACCCCATCATAATTGGGACCGAAATGAGATTGCGATTATATTTTTCGATAATCCATTCATATCCATCCCCACAATGTCCTACATTATCCATCATTTTGAATTTTTGTTCAGTTGTTCCCGGATAATGGTCGAACACAGCAGTAGTAGGAACCACAAGAATACCCTGCCTCATTCTTCTTCCTAATTGATCGTAGAATTTTGCTGTCGCTTTTTTACCGGTACCAGTTACCCATAACTGAACAATTGCTCCTAGCCTACCATCAATGGTTTCATTTTTGCTAAGCCATCTTACAATTCCGCCCTCAGCATCTCCAAAAACCGTTGAAGGGAGTGCTGTAAACGCGTTTACTGCCCGGTTTAAAAACTCAGCATCTTGAGCGGTTACCATTAATTGAACGCAGAGCCCCTCAAATGCCTCGCAGAATGTATCTTCTATTATTGCCATTTTCAAGGATTACAAATTTTGTTTTTCTAATATTTTTAAGATATTACATGATCGAATAAAAATTTAAATCAAAAGCTTATTAATTCTATAATATTAAAATAAGTACTAGAAATACATACACAGAGATTAAATAAAATGCCCCGTGCAATAGTTTTATATGAAATTGATCAATCATTTGGACCAAATATTTTAGCAGATTATTATCTAAAACAAGATGATAAGATACCAACTATGGTATTAAAGGAATTTTCCGAAAAGCATGTGAAAAAAGGATACTTGGATATAACTATTCGAAAAGATGAGGATCGTTTTTATTCAAATAAAATTAATGCCGAATCGATCAATAAAGATAATCTCTATTTAAGTTTTATCTTACAAGAAGGGGAGGATCTTATCTCTTTAAAGAGCATTTTCGAAAATGTTGAAGCTAAAGTTATTAAAGATTTTTCAACCGATAAGCAAAAGATGGCGGGAATCCTTAAAACAAGTCTAAATTCAATATTAAGTTTAACTCAAAAATTACAGGAACCAAAAATTATAAAGGAAATTTTGAATGAAAAAACGAAGAAAATGCTTGATGATAATCTGCTCCAAGAAGCAAGAGAACTAATTGATTTAGGTGAAGAAATTCCTGAAAAAATCGCTAGTGAGGTAAAAATTGCTGAAGATTTATTGAAAAATAAAGAATATAGGAAAGCAAGAAAAAGCTTTCTAAAAGCTTCAGAATTAGCAGGACTCATACAAGAAGAAGAAATTGCCACTTTCTTACAGAATAAAGGTGAACAAGTGGGAATGTTCCCGGATTTACTAAAAGAGCGTGATAATTTAAATAAAGAAATAGAGAAAATAACAAGTGAATTACAAAATAATAAATTATATCTATATAATTCACTCGTGTATCCTATTGATAGATTAATCGAAATTTCAAATAATTTAGAAGAGGACGAATTATCTGGCGAATTAATAAAATTTAAAAATAACATTCAGAGAGCAACTCGGTTAGCAAAAGATTTAGAGGATTTAGATAATAAGATAAAAGAAAATTTAAATAAGATATAGATTATTCCCCTGAATCTTCATCAGGGGGAGTTTCTTCAATAACAGGTGGTACGTAATCCCCGATCGCACCAAAGATAATTTTAGCAATTTCCCACCCTTTTTCTGTTGGGTATTTCAATGCATTCTTAATCAAATCTTCCCCAACTTCGTTATCCAGTTCAATTTTATGAATATTTGCATTATTTTGCAAAATACTTTCAAACTTTGCTCCACTACTGCCAGTGGGGACAATTAATAAGGCTTCTTCAATCACTTTTTGATCAATTGCATCTTTTAGACGTTTCGCAGCATAATATCCTGCTACACCTGCACTTCTATCAAAAGTTTTGATAGATGGTATTTCTAAACCCCATTTTTTACCTTCCGCTTCAATTAATGCTGCTAAAGTTTGAGACCTTTTACCCAGCAAAAACTTGAATTCCATCTGAGTTTTAAATTGCTTTCCTTTTTGCTCACCAACCATATTGATACATTTCAATGTAGCACCAGCAACTGATTGGGGATTTACATCTATGGAATATTCTTCCTCAGCTAAGATATCTTCAATTGTCTTCTTAATAATCTCTCTTGGTTTGGAAAAATCAATCACTTCCTCTTCAACCTGAGATTGAGGTTTGGCTGTCGCTACGATATCCGCTCCAACCTCTAAAAGCTCTTCAACAGTCATTTCTTCCATAACAACTTTATCAATAAATCTTCGGCATAGCTTGATGGAGTTCCTCGGATTCCCTTGAGTTTTTTCAAATATCATCTCAATTAATTTTTCATTCAGCGGAAATAGTGGATACAAAGGAGGATTTAAATTGTTATCTTCCCAAAAGGTTTCCATTGATTTCGAAAAGAAGATTTTAAGATCGTTCAGACTAAAAGGCTTTAATTCTTGTTCGGGTTCCATCCGAGAGCGTAATGGTGCATCCGCAATCTCAATAATTCTTGGCCATATTTCTTTTAAAACGGCAATGGTAATTACTAATCCCTTGACCTCATTATATAGTCGTTTTAAAATCTCTAGGAATTTACGCTCGGCAACTTCACCAAACATTCTATATGGGCTTTCTAATTCGTCAAAGTATAGAATAAGAACGGTATCTAAATTCTCCGTAATGATTTTTATCAAAGCTAAGCAGACATCATCTTCTTCAACAACAGAATTAATTCCTAGCTCGGATAACTCCTCATCATCTAGGTCTTCACCGAGAAGCCATCTTTCTGCCATTGCCTTCTTATTTTTATCTAATTGGTAAGTAACTAATGCTTTTACACAATCTGCAAAAATACCTGGAAATTCTCTGATTCCAACTTGGATAACTTCTTCAACTTTAGGTTTTTGGAATAACCCCTTTTTTTCACCGCCCCATTTTTTCACTAATTTCTCAGAAACAATATCAAGTAATTCCGCACCCATTTCTTCAATGATACAGGTATAAACGTGAAGTAATACTCGTATACTTGCGGGAGGGCTGGGAATATAAACGATTGACCAATTAAAATCTTCTAATTTTCCGACCTCAATCTCTTGATCATCTTTAGCGTGTTCTAATTTTTTCTCATTCTCTCTTTGCTTATCTTTAAAAGAATGGTAAGCATGAGTTTTCCCAGTTCCAGCTGATCCCAGAATTGGAATTAAACGCGCTGATTTATCTCTAGCTGTTTGACGAACTAAACGATAAACTTCTCGATCAATATAACTTCTAGGTCTAGCAATATCAATTTTATCAGGAATATCACCTCTTGATACGAAATTCGAGAAAGGTAAGATTGGAGCCTCTCGTAAAACATCTAAATACATAGCTTTATCGTCATCTGAGAGTTCAGAATAAATTTTTATCTCCTCTACAATTTTTAATTTTAGATAACTAAATTTTTATGGGGATTATATTTATTAGGTTATACAATTTTATCTATTATATAACCAATTTAGTTTTTAGCTACTATAATACTTAAATAAAAATTTTGCCTATTAAATTTAATTAATATTTAGAAGTTCAATCAATTACATTAAACAGATGATTTATTATGCCTAAAAGAGACAAATATGATGATGAGGATGAAGATGATGAAGAGGAAAGTCCTTTTGACTTTTTTAAACAATTCGGGGATCCCAGTAAAATCTTTTCAGATCCTAATAAATTTTTCATCGATCCAAATAAATTATTCAAATCTCAAGATTTCAGAAAACTTTTTAATGAAATCTTTGATAAAATGCTCAATAATTTACCTCCTGAATTGCAAAACCTTTCTCCTGAAGAACTTATGAAGGAATTCACAAAGAATAAATCTAAATTTGGTTTTTTTCCGATAACATATGGTTTTAATATCAATATTGGGAAAGACGGTAGACCAACTATAGATTCATTTGGTAATGTCAAGGCTAAACCGTACTCCGGAAAACCAGAGGTTAAATCAAAGAGAGAACCTTTGGTCGAAGTGAATGAAGAGAAGGATCATATAATAGTTATAGCTGAAATGCCTGGTGTAGATCGGGATGATATTGAACTAAAAGCAGCCAGCCATAGTCTGACAATCTCTACAAAAGAGAATGCTCCCATGCAATATTATAAAGAGGTTGATTTTTCCAGCGCTATAAATTCGGATGTTGCTAAAGCCAGGTATGTAAACGGAATTCTCGAAGTTCGCTTGAAAAAGCTTGATGAAAAGCATACAAATATAAGAATTGAATAATTTCATGGCTAAACTAGTTCTTTTGCGATTTATTTAGTATTTTTACTTCTCGAATTTTTTTTTTTAAACTTATTTATTTTACTAAAGCTTTATTAGTTTCTTTAGCAAATAAGATTTTTAACTATCATTTATTTGGCATTTAAAATGTCTGAAAAAAAAGAATTTATCTCTAAAAAGGGATTAATGGTTATAGGTATTGTCTCATTAGCAATATTGATTATCGGGATAATATTATATTACACTAACTTAAATGAAGCATTTTACAGTTCGAACGATTCAGTTCAATCTATTTTTAAAGCGATAACTTATCTTGGTGAACCCGTTGTTTTTATTATTATCATTGCTATTTTGTTCTTAATTTACGATAAAATTTATGCGAAGCGTCTTGCCTATAGTCTATTGTTTTCCTACTATCTGAATGGAGTATTTAAAGAAGTCTTTCAAGATCCTCGGCCTTCTACTAATGTTCCTGGTCCCGATCATGGATTTATCGAACCCGATTATGGATTTCCATCTGGACACGCCCAAACCGCAGTAGCATTTTGGGGACATGTAGG
>JAGXNR010000046.1 GCA_019894875.1 Promethearchaeota archaeon
GTTATTGTATGTGAGATGAATTATGGAATGTTAATCCGTGAAGTTCAAAGATTCCAACATTTATTTGAAGTTTCAGGGATAAGTATTCCTACTACCATTCCTTTTAGTCCAAAATTTATTTATGAGAAAGTATTAAAAGAGGTTTAACTAATGACTCCAGTAGATTATATACCAACTACGATAGAAGCTCTTGATCATCCTTTAAAAGATCGATTAAACTTACAACGCTTTATTTTTTGTCCAGGTTGTTTGATTGGAACAGTAATTATATCAATTACAAATTGTTTAAAAGAAAGTGGGCTTACATTTAAGGATTATGCTATTGTATCGGGCATTGGATGCACTGGGCGATCCAGTGGCTGTTTTAAAGGCCCTGCTTTCCATACAACTCATGGAAGAGCTATTCCTTTTGCTACAGGAATAAAATTAGCAAATCCTCGATTAAAAGTTATCGTTCTTTCCGGTGATGGAGATCTTTTTGCTATTGGGGGGAATCATTTTATTCACGCCGCTAGAAGAAATGTAGAACTCACAGTTCTCTGCATAAACAATAACATATATGGGATGACTGGTGGTCAAGTTGCCCCTACAACTCAAATTGGTGATATTACTCAAACTACTCCTTACGGGAATGTGGAACCTCCTTTCAATTTAGTATCTTTGGCAGCTGCAGCAGGTGCAACATATGTGGCTAGATGGCCTGGATATGATACTCTGAGATTACAAAAGAGTATATTAAAAAGTATAAATAATAATGGTTTTAGTTTTATAGAAGTTCTCGCTCCTTGTTTCATTCAATATGGATCAAAGAATAAATTGGGAGACGCTATTGAGATCTTAGAGTGGTTAAAAAAACAAGTTCGAATTGATAATGATTGTCCCCCTTACGAGGCAACATTCGACTTTAAGAAAAAGATTGTAATTTGTGGGGAGTTTGTTGAAGAATCACGTGAGGGTTTTACCGAAAAAATAGAGCAAGTTCGACAGAAAGCACAAAGTAAAAATCTAAAAACTAAATAATTTATCAAACAAAAAGATGACAGATATTATTAATGAAATTGCTACTCCTAACATAGGAGTTTTTCTCTGTAAGTGCGGGAAAAATATTGGTGATACCGTAGACATTGACCAGTTAGCCGAAGAGATTGAAAAGATGCCAAGTGTCAAACTTGTTCAAGTTAATACTTATACTTGTTCGGATCCTGGGCAAGTAGAAATTGAAACCGCTATAAAAGAACAAGGAATAGAAAAGGTTGTTGTAGCTGCTTGTTCACCTCGGTTACATGGACCAACATGGAAAAAGCTTCTTAGTCGTAACGGAATAAACCCCTCCCTAGTAGAAGTAGCTAATATTCGAGAACAATGTAGTTGGGTTCATCTTTCGGAGAAAGAGGAAGCAACTCAAAAAGCTAGAGAAATAATTGAAATGGCTATTGCAAAGGCTGAGTTATTAGAAGCAATTGATGATATTGTTGTTCCTATTAAACAGCGAGTCTTGATCATAGGAGGAGGCATAGCAGGAATTCAAGCTGCATTGGATTTAGCTGATCATTACGAAGTTATCCTTGTAGATAAAGCACCCACTATTGGAGGAAAAATGGCTCTTATCGATAAAACTTTCCCTACTATGGATTGTTCAATTTGTATTCTAGGACCTAAGATGGCTGATGTAGGTAATCATGATAACATAAATTTGATTGCTAATGCTGAAGTGACAAGTATATCAGGGTATGTCGGAAATTTTGAAATAGAGATTACGAAGCATCCTCGTTATGTAGATGAAGATCTATGTACGGCATGTGGTGATTGTGTCTCTATTTGTCCTGAGGATGTTATCGATGAATATACTGGTAATTTAGGTTGGAGGAAAGCCATATATATCCCTTATCCACAAGCTGTACCTGCAAGTTACATAATTGATGAAAAGAACTGCTTAGGCTTATCTCCCCTAGCTTGTGGGAAGTGCGTTTCAGAATGTGAAAAAGAAGCTATCAATTATGAAAGCTCAGAAAAGATTTATAATTATAAAGTTGGTGCCATAATTATTGCTACGGGTTTTGAATTATTTGATGCTTCTAAAGTCACAGAATATGGATGGGGGCATTATTCGAATGTTATCACCACCTTTGAATTTGAAAGATTGATTAATGCTGCGGGACCAACAAACGGAGAACTTGTAAGACCAAGCGATCTTAAGAAACCAAAAAAAATTGCCTTTATTAATTGTGTTGGATCGCGAGATGAACGATTCAATCCATATTGTTCGAATTTTTGTTGTATGGAAAGTATTAAAGATAGCTTATTAATCAAAGAACATTGGCCTGATGTCGAGGTTGTTATCTTTTTCATTGATATTAGGGCTTTTGGGAAAGGTTTTGAAGAGCTATATAAACGCTCAAGAGAAGAAGGTGTATTGTATATACGTGGTCGTCCTGGACAAATAAAAGAAGTGCCAGAAAACAAAAATCTTATTCTCTCTGTTGAAAATATTAGTACTGGTACGATACTAAATGAAGAATTTAACTTAGTTGTTCTTTCTATTGGTGCTGAAGGATCCTCAGAATCTATTCCATTTCCAGTAGCAAAAGATCCAAAAGGATTTTATATTGAAGCTCATCCTAAACTTCGACCTGTAGATACTCCAACTGACGGTATCTTCATTGCAGGTGGAGCAGAATCTCCAAAGGATATTAGAGAGTGTGTTACACAAGCTAGTGCTGCTGCAGGACGCTGTAGTGGATTGATTTCAAAGGGAGAATTCCATGTAGAACCACTATATGCTTTTGTTGATGTGGGAAAGTGTACTAGTTGTGGGATTTGTGCCTCTCGTTGTCCTTATAATGCAGTTTCTGTCGATAAAGAAAAAAAATCTCCTGCTCACATTATACCGATCTTATGTAAAGGATGCGGGACCTGTGCTGCTGATTGTCCTACAGATGCTATTACTATGACAAATTTTACAGATGCTATGATCCTTCGTCAAATTGATATAGCTCTTCGTGAAAATGCTCAAGAAAAAGTCTTAATTTTTGCATGCAATTGGTGTTCCTATGCTGGGGCAGATTTGTCTGGGACTAGCCGGATACAATATCCAACTAACACGCGAATAGTTAGAACTATGTGTTCTGGACGAGTTGATATCGATTTTATTAAACATTGTTTTGAACGCGGTGCTGGAGTAGTTATGCTAACTGGCTGCCATCCACAGGACTGTCATTATATCTCGGGAAATGATTTTGCCATGAAACGAGAGAAAAAGATTAGAAGTTGGATGAAAAAAAATAAAATAGCTGACGAAAAATTTATCACTGAATGGATATCCGCAGCAGAGGGTAAAAAATTTGCGGATACTGTATCGAAAGCAAGTAAGTTAGTTAGAAAATAGATTATCGCCTCCCACAGAGGATTCTGTTAATTGTTTTTTGAACTCATGCCTTCGGAATATGTAACAAGTATTATTTTAGATATAGGTATTAAGCATACAGAACTTCTTATAAAATGTGAAAGAAGCATACCAATCGAGTGGTTTAAATATTTCTTAAGTAATTAAAAGGTATGATTCCTCAATCGAAATCAGAAGAAATAAAATTGAAACATGAAAATATTTACAAAAAAGGTTCTAAAATGGCGGTAAATGTAGATAATGCCTATTGGATTACGGAAAAAATATCATTCCCCCGATTAGTTGGCTCAGCAGGAGAAAAAGAAGCTATCAAAATAGTAGTAGATGAATTTAAAAACGCAGGATACCATTCCATTAATCAAGATACATTTAGGACTTCTCTACACAATTGGATTTACATCAGATATATTTTTTTGGTCTTAGGTTCAGGATTGATTCTCTTAGCTCTTTCATTTTATCTAAGTCCATTTCTTACATTAGGATTAACTGTGATTAACATCTATCTTTCTTCAAGAGTTCTTAAGGTTTCTACATCAACAGAAATTAAATTAAGTAGGAATGAAAAATATAATTTTAGTACAGAAAATATATTTGTTAACTTGAAAAGTAGAAATTCTAAAAGCAAAATTGTATTTATGGCGCATTGGGATTCTAAGTCTCAATCTTTTCCACCATCTACTCGAATTGCCATATTTCTAATATTCATTATAGGGTCACTTATTCTCTATTTATTACTCTTTATTTTCAGCATATTAAAAATATTCATCAATTTGAATATACTTTTTATACCCAATATTTTGTTAGACGCTTGTTTAGTTATCGCTTCTATTGGAGCTCTTAACTATTTCAATAAAACGGGCAATAGATCTTATGGAGCTTTTGATAATGCTGCAGCTGTGGGGACAATGATAGAACTCTCAAGATACTATAAAGAAAATCCGCTTGACAACATTGACTTAGTATTTTTAAGCACGGGATCCGAGGAACTAAATTTAGGGGGTGCTATCCATTTTATAAAAAAATACAAAGATGATTTTGAAAAAAACTCAACATTTTTCATTAATCTAGATTTAATTGGGGGATCAAAAGATATTAGGTTAACAGCTTCTTATGGCATTCCACGAAAAATCTCATCGGTTAAATTGAATAATTTATTTCTTAAAAGTGCTGAAGAATTAAATATCAAAATAAGAGAAATTTATTCCCCATCGGGCGTTTGGTCTGATTTTATGCCTATTGTTCAAGAGGGATTTAAGGCATGTTGGCTTGGATCTGAACCGGGGTTAAAATCTGTACATACTATAGAGGACAATATGAGTTTAGTTTCTAAAGAAGGAATCAAGAATATTCTTCTTTTATGTATGAAAGTAGTTGAAAAAATAGAACGTGAATTTAGTTAACTGATACTATCTCAATTTTGTTTATCTCAGATTTATAAGAGTTGAAAATTATAGGGGGAGATTTTATAAAACTTAAATTATGTTCTATGATTAATTTTATAAAAAAATTAATTTATTATAAAAATGAATTGTTCGAATAATGTTAACTGCAGAACAAGTTAAAGAAGTTTTAAAGGATAATGTAATAAACCTTCGATTTCATGCCAGAGGTGGTCAAGGAGGAGTAACTGCTTCAAATCTTTGTGTAGAAGCATTTTATGGTTTTGGTGTTTGTCAACCTCTTTTTGGAGCAGAAAGAATGGGTTCTCCTACTGAAAGCTATGTAAGACTTTCTGCAAATGAAGAGTTAGTACGGTCAAATGAACAAGTCTATGCGCCACATTTTGTGTCAATATTAGATCCTTCATTGTTGGGAGAAATTGATGTAACAGCGGGTATGCCTGAGGGTGGTTGGCTTATTGTAAATACATCTTTAGACCAAATCTCAATTCAAGAAATTGTAGGGAGAAAAGATATTAATGTTGCCACAATAGATGCAACCAGAATAGCCTTAGAAGTATTAGGTAGAAATATAACTAATACGATTATATTAGGTGCTCTTGTTCGAATATCACATCTTTTTACGGTGGATGAAATATCTGATGCGATCATGAGACGATTCAAGGGAGAATTGGCAGCGAAAAATATTCAAGCAATAAAACAAGCAATTGAAGAAACTTGTGTATATGACCTCGGAAATGAAATTGATTTTACTAAAGATACAAAAGTTCCTTTTCAACAGGTAAAACTGGGGCTCCCAGGTTATAAAGAACTAGATCTGGCAGGTGTTTGGTACCGAGATGAGGATATTGTTGAAGTAGGAAGCTCTCAAGTTATGACGGGAACGTGGGGGGAATGGGAGATTCTATGGGATAAAGAAATATGTACTGATTGTGCTCAGTGTTGGTTTATTTGTCCGGATTTTGCTATAATGAGAGAAAAAGGTGAAGATGGATTATGGCATATGTCAGGGATAGATAATTTTCATTGTAAATCTTGCCAAAATTGCTTGAATACATGTCCTGTAGATGCTATAAGCAAAAAAGCGAAACAGGGTCCAGCATCGTGTGCTGTTCCTGAAGAGCAAGGAGGTGTATAACTCATGAGTATTGAACCAATGAGATTATTTTTTAAAGAAATTAAAGAACCGATTGAAACTACTATGATTGGGAATTACGCAGTGGCGGGAGGAGTTACTCAAACTGACCCTGACGTTATATGTGCTTTTCCAATAACACCTCAGACCCAATCTGTTGAAGGATTGTCAGATGTAGTTCATCATGGTAGACTCAAAGCAGCTTTCATAAATGTAGAATCAGAGTTAGCAGCAATAAGTTATTCAACAGCAGCTTGTGCAGCTGGTGCGAGAACATTTACAGCTACAGCATCTCAAGGCTACTTATTGATGACGGAAGCTTTACCAATGGCGGTAGGATGGAGGGTTCCTTTAACTATGTTGATAAGCGCTCGTGCATTCAATTCGCCAAATCTGTCAATATGGAATAGTTGGGAATTTACCCAAACAAACTCTGAACTAGGCTGGAATTGTTTTGTGTCGGAAAATGTACAGGAAACTTATGATGCGGCAATTCTATCGGTAATGATTTCAGAAGATTCTCTATTCCCTACAATGTTTGTTCACGATGGTTTTATAATTTCACACTCCGTACAAAAACTCACCTTGATACCTGATGAAATAGTTAGGAATCTTACCCCAAAAAAACCGAGACATCACATTACCACTGAAAAACCAGGTACTTGGGGGGGTATTGTAACTCCTGATTATTTTATGGAAGGTAGAAAGAAATTAGACGAAGATAAGGAAACTGTACTTAATATAATGAGTAACTCATTTGAAAAGTTTGCTAAGGCAACCGGGCGTAAATATGATTTAATTGAAACATTTAACATTGATAATTCTTCAAAAACAGCATTCGTGACTATGGGCTCTATGTGCGGTAATATAATTAGTTGGATGACTAAAAATAAAGATATTGGCTTGATAAAAATCAGAGCTTATCGTCCTTTTCCTCATGAAGAATTAAAGAAAATTGTTGAGGATAATAATATTGAAAAATTGATTATATTTGAGAAATCAGATTCCTTAAATGGATTATTACCTCCATTTTCTATGTCAATTGCTTCCGCTTTATATCCTCTTGGTACTATTTTCAGAAGCTTTGTTGTTGGTTTAGGAGGACGAGATGTTACCAGAGATGAGTTTGATTTGGCTAAAAAGAAAATGGCAAATGTATCTGACATGAAAGGCAAGCTTTATATGTATTTGGGTGTGAGGGAAACAAAATCGAAAATATTGGGGGTGGATATATAAAATGTCTCAACCAGAGAGAAATATCATTAAGATGGATGATCTTTTATCCAGAGAAGGAAAGAGTAATGTTTTATTCTTAAATTATGATAATGAAGCTTTCATGAATACTGGCATCCAAGAAAGTGGAGGAACTCCACCCTTTGCTTCAACAACAACCGGTCCCGCGGGAAAAAAAATACCTGGAAAAGTTGGGGTGAAACAAGATTTAGTCACACCTTTCGGATTTTTTGGCTCAAATGCTTTATTTTTAGCAACAAGTAATCCTGCGTATCCAAATGATTTTATGGGTAAAATTATTGAAGGTTTAAAATCAAATGGTTCTGCTTTTATTCAGACCTATTCTGATTGTATGAGAGGATGGCGTCATGAATCCGGAGATGCGGTAAAAATTTCAAAACTTGCTACAGATTGTGGATATTGGCCATTATATACAATACGAGTAAAAGATGGAATTCCTACTTTTTCTTACTATCGTGGGTTAGATGTTGATAAGGATAAGTTCCTTGAATATTTAAAATCAATGGGACGATTTAGGCATTTATTTAAACCGAAATTTATGGAGAAGGAAATAGATACTATTATCTATTATACTGAGCAAAGAAACAAAAAATTGAAAGCATTAATTCAAGCATTTGGAGCTGAAAAACCTATTGATGTTTATCGGGTAAACAGAAAGACTTTAGAACCACAAACACATTTATATCCGGGTCACGGTCTCTGTCCGGGATGTGGAGCGGGGATGGTTTTAAATCAATTAACCACCGCGGCTAATGCTGTCGCGAGTAATAATATTATTTACGTCAATAATACTTCATGTGTAGAAGTATCCACATCTAAGGATAATGTATCTTCTTGGAGAGTTCCTTGGGTTCACCATCTTTTTGAATCTGGAGCAACCGTCGCAGAAGCCATAAGTACCGCTTATAAAATTCGAAAAGCTAAAAACCAGTTTAACGGAGAAATTCCTTATGTCATTCATATAGCAGGAGATGGATCAACATATGATATTGGTTTTCAATTCCTCAAAGCAGCCATTATTAGAACGAGTACTATGGTTGAAATGAATGAATATCTAAAAGATCAAAAATAAATTTTATATAATTTTTTTATTTCTATATTCTTATTAATGATTACCAAGGTACTTTCATGATAGTTTTTGAGGAATTTCGAGTAAAATCCACAGAAAGAGAAATACTCATTGATATTACAAATGAAATAAATGAGATCGTGAGAAATTCAAATATTCGAGAGGGTGTGTGTAGAGTGTTTATACCTCACACGACAGCAGGGATAACCATAAACGAGAATGCTGATCCTTCAGTAAAAAGGGATATTAGCAATTTCTTAGGAAAATTAATTCCTCAAGGAGGGGGATTAGGATATTCATATAAACATGGGGAAGGGAATTCTGATGCTCATATTAAGTGTTCTTTAACTGGAAATTCCGTTGAAGTATTAATACATAAAAAAAAACTAATATTAGGAACATGGCAAGGTATTATGTTTGCTGAATATGATGGACCACGGAATCGAAAAGTTTTTATACAAATTCAAGGAGAATGAGTTGGTTTTAGAAAGAATATTGATCTTCTGTTCCATTCAATTTTAAGTAAGAAATAAACTTAAATTGATTTAATAAAAAAAAAATAAGTTAATTATTGAGCTTTTAATATTTTCAAATTTTTTCGCTTTTTTCTATAGACCATTATTGTGATGACAAAAAAATCCACTGTAATCATAAATAAGGTGAAAGTTGTTCCCATACCGATAGATGTGGATTCTTCTCCAGTATAATAAATACCCGCACTGAAAAGTGGTGATACCTCAGGTATTATTTGATTATCTCTGAGCTGCACAAATACAAATTTCACTCCTGATTTATTATCAAATATTACAGGAAATTGGGGATTAAATGGAATCCAAGGACTATTTAATGCTGTTGAAGCGTTTTGTCCAATACGCATATGTGTAGGCATATTTGCTATTTCCGTACATCCATCATTCTGGGAAACTTTTACATTTACAGTTACTAAATTTGTTTTGGTAGTTGTTCTACCATTATTGATAATTACACATGCTTCAGGAGCTAAGACATTGAGTTTTGGAATCACTTCATAAGTATTGCTTATACTTACGCTATTTGTTGTAAAATTCCATCCAAGAACTCGATAATAGTAGGTTTGATAATTAGAAACATTTATATCGAAGAAATTTTCTACAGTAGCATATGTACTTAAAATTAGGGAATCAAAGTTAGATTTTAGATTAGTTGAACGAAGTATTCGCGCGTAATCATAAGGAACTGTCGTAGCATTTGGTAAAATAATGTGTACAGAATTATTCCCTGGAAGTACCTGTATAGGTGGAAATTTTGGAACTTTATCGTCAGCTGGATCTAAAGGATTCGAATCATTATATACTTCTGACCCATCCACTTGGCCTCCAGAATCAGTATCTGGATTATATGGATTTGTTCCATGGAAAAATTCCAATTCATTACTTAGCAAATCCGAATCTGGATCACCTGATGCTCCATGTATACCAGTCGCATTAAAAGGGTCTAACCCATAAATTTTCTCCCAATGATTTGGAAGACCATCACCATCTGTATCAATTACTGCGGGGATTTGATAATGCTTGTCCTCTTCTCTAATCCATTCATTTTGATATATATAAAAAGCTCCAGTCTGGATTCTACTAAATCTTTGTCCCATATTACTTAATCCCATAGCGTAAATCGAGAATTGGTAAGATCCTTCTTCTGAGGTTGGAGTATAGACATTTCCATATATTCCATCCTGAGGCATTCCATCTCCATGATTTCCATCATCATATAAAGGTATTTGAAACAATATTCCATCAGATTTATATCCTGGTGGTATAACCTCTAAATATACTTCAGCATTTTTAACGGTTGTTTTATCTGCTAGACTTACTAAAAAGGGTATCTGACTACCTATTGGCTCACAATTACTCCAACTAGGTGAGACATATCCATTAGGGGGGGTTAGTAATGTCATAGTCATATAAGTCTTAGCAGCACTTTCAACAAAATATTTCAGTTCACCCTCTCCAGTAAGGGGACTAGATCCTGCTTTAATTCCAACGGTATACACACCTGGTGTTGGATTATTAATGCGACCTAGAGCCCTTCCCATACCAGATGTATCTTCTTCATAAGTCCAAACAAGACTTTCCCCATCAACACCTTCATATTCAAGCTTTTCTGGTTTGATTAATGAGTTGTAATGAACTACAATTTCGATAGTCTCCATATCATCAGTAACTTTTAATTCAAATTCTGTATAGTTTCCTGGATCAATAGTTCCCTGCGCTTGATAAAAACGTTCCATAGGTCGAACTGATTCTGAAATTGCACGATATATCTCAGCAAGGTCATTTGGAAGATCTCCATTAGCTGGATCGAAACAATGGAAATAGGTACCACCTGTATCTGCAGCTAAATCTTGCATATCTTCATAAGCCGCATCATCCCCTATGGTAATAACATGAACTATAGTACCATTTCCAGTAATATATGGTAGGACATCTGAAATCCAACGTATATTATTTTCATGTCCATCACTCAGAAGAATAATATGATCCGGATAATAAGTAATCCCATTATTCAAAAATTCTTCTTGTGATTCATACAAACCATCACCTATAGAAGTAGACAAGCCAGTTGCAGGTATTCCATCAATTTTGCCATATGCTAATATCCGATTTCCAGGAGTTAATTTCATGAGATCATGAATCAATAATGCATCTGTATCAAATTGAATTATACCCAATTGATCTTCACTTAGAAAACTATCAACAAGCAATTTACTCGCAGATTGTGCGGCAAATATTTTATCAGAAATTGACATACTTCCAGAGTTATCAATGTTTAACATAATATCATAATAATTCTCACCGTAATTAACTGAATCAACTTCCGTATCCGAGTCTAGAACATTACTATCTGAGTCAATTAAATCAACGCTTAAGTCGTATAATCCATCTACTGTTTGATTAGGTGCTTGTATTTGTAAAAAATATTTACCATAAACATCAACAGCAGCAAGAACAGTAGCAATACTTCCTCCAACTTGAGCTTGAAAATTTTCAGTAAAAAATCCATGAACGGGAGCTTGTTCTTGATGATAAACATCCACAATTGCTACAAATTTTTCAGGAGTATCATGAAGACCAACTCTTGCTTGCGCATTTACTGGAGAATTCTGAGGAGATTTAATATAAATATCAGGATCACCTGAATCGAAAGTATAATCATAGTATGCGGTGCTCGAAGCAGTATTCTCAAGGCCTGCAACAATTACAACCACCTTATCATAGTTATTATTAACAATTGCTCTAGTAAAGTCTTGAGATTCAACCGTATAGGAATATTCTAAATCATCACCATTCATACATAATAAAGCATAGAATAGTTTATTGGTCGTTGACTGATTAAAATCAACTGTTATTACCTTAACAGAGGGGTCAATCTTTATTTCATAGTATCTATTTGACCAACTATGAGCGAACCCATTATTAATATAAGATAATCCTGGTTTTAATGTTGGTACCGGATCAATTGATCTAGACACTGTGCCATAATTGCCTGAGCCATCAGTTTCATCATCATCGACAAATCTCCATTTTGAAGGCGTGGTTGTCTCATCTAAGTCCTTCGCGTAAATGGCAACAGAAAAATCTTCAAACACATCTTCAAATGTAGTTCCAGGACTTAGACTGTTAAAAGCATTGTTTAACATCGTAACTCCATCGCTTGCTGAAGGGTTTACACTGGAACTCCAATAGGTAGATATGGCATCCACCCCATAATCTGGATCGGTGTAATCACTTCCAAATTGTTCACAATAATATTGCCAGAATAAACAAGCGGAATAACTTATTGTAGTTAAGTCAGATTTATGAGCACCTCCTAGATACTCCTGAGATTGTCCTACAAAACTAGCTCCTCGTTCCGTTCCATCATTGTGATCGAGCCATTCTGATAATTTATCTTGGATCATACGAGCTTGTCCTTCCAAAACCCATTTGCATGTAAAAAAACCGGGGTGAGCTAATTGACAAATATGAAATAGTTCATGACCCGCTATTTTTAAAGGTTCATGATCAGCAGTAAGTCCTTGGTTAATATAATCAGGATAAACTCCTGTTGAAAAATCATCATCAATATTTAAACAACAAGCCCATCCATTATAATCATTAACAACATTTTCAACAGTAACCTCTATTGGTGGTTGACCTGAGCCTAACATCGGGTCTGGTAAATTCCAACCACCCACTAAAATATCATAAGCATATTCCAGAACCTCTAAATAATTTCTTACTGCCGTTTGAGTCACATAGGTTGTATCCCACGTATCTGCTCTAAAATTTCCAGAGCTTGAATCAACTACTGGGCCTGGAGCACTAACTGATAATCCCTTAAAATCAAGGTTTCTTTGGTTTTCAGCAATTCTATTAAATATTATACTACTAAATATGAGTAATGTTAGAAAACCAGTTAAAAATAATGTCGTTGTATTTTGTTTTGTCATTATGTCAACCTTACAAAAAAGTATTTGATCACAAAAAGGTAGTTAGAATAAAAAGAGATTAGGTATAACTTTCCCCATTTGATTAAAAAACTAACGCCATACTTAGTTTAAAAGTCAGATATTAAGCTATAAAACTACTTATGAATCCCGGGATCTAAATAGAGTGTTTTGGAATAAATAATATTTGTCTTTTTCCTTCGCAATTCTTCGATTAAGGCGTTTTCAGGAAATTCTTTGATAAAGTTTATCGTATATTAACGTCTATAACGATAAAATTTTTTGATTTGTCATTTGGTTTCACACAAAAACGTAAAAAAAAAAATAAGTTAATTATTGAGCTTTTAATATTTTCAAATTTTTTCTCTTTTTTCTATAGATTATTACTGTAATGACAGCAAAATCCACCGTAATCATAAATAAGGTGAAAGTTGTTTCCATACCGATAGATGTAGATTCTTCTCCAGTATAATCAATACCCGCACTGAAAAGTGGTGATATCTCAGGTATTACTTGATTGTCTCTAAGTTGGACAAATACAAATTTAACACCACTTTTATTATCGAATAACACGGGAAATTGAGGATTAAATGGAATCCATGGAGCGATTAATGCTGTTGATGCATCTTGGCCAATACGCATGTGTGTAGGTGCGTTTGCTGATGTTGTACATTCGTCGTTCGAGGCAACTTTAACATTTACAGTTACTAAATTTGTTTTAGTCGTCTTACTGCCATTATTTATAATTACACAAGCCTCAGGTGCTAAAACATTAAGTTTTGGAATCACTTCATAAGTATCGCTTACACTTATATTAAAAAATGAAGACATTCCAAAAACTTTATAGTAGTATGTTTGATAGTTGGCAACAGTTATGTCAAAGAAACTTTCAACGGTAGCATACGAACTGGTATTTACTAAAGTAAATCCTAATTTAGGATCAGTTGTACGATATATCCCGAGAGTTTCGTAAGGTACTGTCGTAGCATTTGGCATTAAAAGATGGACAAAATTATTACCTGGAAATACTTGTATTGGGGGGAATTTTGGAATTGTATCGTCGGAAGGATCTAAGGGATTCAAATCAAAAACTACTTCTGACCCATCAGATTGACCTCCAGAATCAGAATCTGGATCACGTGGATTTGTTCCATGAACAAATTCCAAATAATTATTAAGAAAATCTAAGTCGGGATCGCCTGATGCACCATTTATACTAGAATTATCTGAAGGATCTAAGCCATAAAAATTTTCCCAGTGATCTGGAAGTTCGTCTCCATCTGTATCAGGAACCACTAAGGTTTTATACGGTTTCTGTTCTCGTAAATGCCATTCATATTGATACAAGTAGAAAGCGCCAGTCTTGATTCTACTAAATTTCTGTCCCATGTTATTTTCACCCGTGGCGTAAATCGCAAATTGGTAAGATCCTTCTTCTGAGGTTGGAGTATAGACATTTCCATATATTCCATCCTGAGGCATTCCATCTCCATGATTTCCATCATCATATAAAGGTATTTGGAATAAAATCTCGTGGGTGTCAGAATATGGATCTCTAAATCCTGGAGGGGTAACTTCCATGTACACTTTTGCATCCTTAATGTTAGTTTTATCTGTTAAGCTAATCAAAATTGGTATTCTACTACCTATTGGCTCAGCATTACTCCAACCAGGTGAGATATATCCGTTCGGTGGTGTAAGTAAAGTCATGGTCATGTAAGTCTTAGCAGCACCTTCAACAAAATATTTCAATTCACTACCTGCAGTAGTTCCACCAACACTTGCTTCAATTCTAATTGTCCATATTCCTGTTTTAGGTTTTTTAATGCGACTTACAGCACGTCCCATGCCAGATTTGTCATCTTCATAATCCCATACAATAACAGCCCCATCAGGATCTTTTAATCCAACTAAATCAGGTTTGGATGACGCATTATAATGAGCAATAAATTCGACAATTTCCATGTCATCAGTTACTTCTAATTCAAATTCTTTATAGTTTCCCGGATCGATGCTGCCACGAGCATGATAGAAACGTTCCATGGGTCGTATCATCTCAGTAATTGCACGATATAACTCAGCGAGGTCATTTGGGATATCCCCACTTGCAGGATCGAAGCAATGGAAATAGGTACCACCTGTATCTGCAGCTAAATCTTGCATATCTTCATAGGCCGCGTCCGATCCAATAGTGATAACGTGAACAATAGTTCCATTTCCAATAATAAGTGGTAAAACATCTTCAATCCAAAGTACGTCATTTTCTTTTCCATCACTCAATAGAATAATATGATCTGGATAATCTGTAATCCCATTATTCAAAAATTCCTTTTGAGATTCATACAAACCATCACCTATAGAAGTCGATGAGCCGATTGCCGCTATTCCATCAATTTGACCATACGCTGTTATCCGATTTCCAATAGTTAATTTCATGAGGTCATGAATCAGCAATGCATTTGTATCAAATTGGACTATACCCAATTGATCCTCACTTAGAAAACTATCAACCAGTAATTTACCTGCTGATTGTGCAGCAAGTATTTTATCAGCAATTGACATGCTCCCAGAGCTATCAATGTTTAATAAAATATCATAATAATTCTCACCATAATTGACTGAATCAACTTCGTTGTCCGAATCTAGAACATTACTATCTGAGTCAATTAGATCAACGCTTAAGTCATATAGACCATCTGCTGTTTGTTTAGGGGCTTGTATTTGTAAGAAATATTTACCATAAACATCAACAGCAGCAAGGACAGTAGCATTAATTCCTCCAACTTGAGCTTGGAAGTTTTCAGTGAAAAATCCATGAACGGGAGCTTTCTCTCGATGATAAATATCTACAATTGCTACAAATTTTTCAGGTGTATCATGAAGACCAACCCTAGCTTGCGCCGTTACTGGAGAATTTTCAGGAGATTCAATATAAATATCAGGATCACCAGAATCGAAAGTATAATCAAAGGGCGAGGCGTTTGTAACGGTATTTTCAAGGCCTGCAACAATTACAACCACCTTATCATAGTTATTATTAACAATTGCTCTGCTGAAGTCTTGAGATTCAACCGTATAGGAATATTCTAAATCATCACCATTCATGCATAATAAAGCATAGAATAGTTTATTGGTTGTTGACTGATCAAATTCAACAGTTATTACCTTAACAGTGGGATCAATCTCTACCTCAAAATATTTATTTGACCAACTTCTAACTGATTCACTACTAGTAAAAGAAAATCCCGGTGTTAAAGTTGGTATCGGATCAATTGCTCTAGACACTGTGCCATAATTACCTGAGCCATCAGTTTCATCATCATCAACAAATCTCCATTTCGAAGGGGTTGTGCTATCAGCTAAATCCTTAGCGTAAATGGCAACAGAAAAATCTTCAAATACATCTTCAAATGTCGTTCCAGGGCTTAGATGGTTTAAAGCATTGTTTAACATCGTAACTCCATCGCTTCCAGAAGGATTTGCGATGGGGCTCCAATATGTAGATATGGCATCCACTCCATAATCTGGATCTATGTGATCAGTTCCAAATTGTTCACAATAATATTGCCAGAATAGACATGAAGAATAACTTATCGTAGTTAAGTCAGAATTATGACTTCCTCCTAAATAACCTTGAGATTGTCTTACAAAACTACTCCCTGCTTCAGTTCCATCAGCATGATCGAGCCAATCTGATAATTTATCTTGGATCATCCGAGCTTGGCCTTCTCTAACCCATTTATCAGCAGCAGTACCAGGGTGGGCGTATTGACAAACATGAAATAGTTCATGCCCCGCTAATTTTAATGGTTCATGATCAGCAGCAAATCCGTGATTAAGATAACCTGCATAAACACCTGTTGTAAAACTTCCCTCAAGACTTGGACAACAAGCCCATCCATTATAATCATTGTTATTTTCAACCGTAACCTCTATTGGAGGCTGACCGGGGTCTGTCATCGGGTCTGGGAAATTCCAATCACCTACTAAAATATCATAAGTATCTTCAAGAACCTCTAGATAATCTTCTACTTCAGCTTGAGTCACATAAGAAGTATCCCACGTCTCTGCTCTAAAATCTCCCGAGCTTGAATCAACTGATGGCCCTGGCGCGCTAACAGATAATTTCTCAAAATCTGTATTGATCTGTTTTTTTGCAATTCCATTAAAACCTAAACTGCTCAGTATAAGAAATGTCATAAATCCAATGAACAATAAGGTTGTTAATTTCTTAGTTGATTTTTTATTTACTTTGTTAATATTTAGATTTTTCATTTAAATTCACATAAAGATGTGTATTAAATTCTTTGTTTTAACCAATTAATTTAAATTTTTACTTTATGACCTTTTTATGAATTAAAGAGAGTTAAGTATGCTCTTATATTCTTATTACATCCTCACAAACCTTAATTCTGAAGTAACATTCAAAACCTTAATAAATATATTGGGGATTTAAATGGAATTTGGTGTAAATTCATTATCGAGTTTAGCAAGAATTAAAAAAAATATAAAGAGAAAACGTATTTCTAGCTATGATAAAACTGGATCGAATGTAGATTTTGTTGTCATTAATGAACAAATGAAGGTTGAAATCTGTAATATAAAATCGAGTGGAATAATTAAACATATTTGGATGACTCTCGCATCTTCAGATCCGTATTATTTAAGAAAAATTTTGATACGGATGTGGTGGGATGATGAAAAAAATCCATCGGTTGAATGCCCTATAGGTGATTTTTTCGGAATTGGTCATGGAAAATCTGTAAATTTTTGGAGTTTACCATTATCTATGGGCCCCAGAGATGGTAAAGGATTCAATTGTTTTTTTCCTATGCCCTTCTCTACTGGAGCAAGAATTGAAATTGAGAATGAATCTGATATGAATTTGATGTGCTATTACTATATTGATTATGAGGAACATGATGAAATTGATATAACTTTTGGTAGATTTCATGCATACTGGCACCGGGAAAACCCATGTCTTGGCCAAGACTACTCAAATTTAAAAATTAGGAATTGGAAATCTGAAAAATTTAGCAAAAAAAATCCTTCACACGAAGAGGATTATGTAATATTAGAAGCTGTAGGGGAAGGTCATTATGTAGGATGTAATTTGAACATAGACAATTTATTTGATACAGAGAGAATGAATTGGCCTGGTGAGGGTGATGATTATATTGAAATCGATGATGGAGAAACCATATTATATGGAACTGGAACCGAAGATTATTTCTGTACTGCGTGGTCTCCATCGAACTATTACTGCTCACCTTACTTCGGAATAACTCTTCCAGGTGGGGAGAATTGGAGTGGTAAAATTTCATATTATCGATATCATATTGAAGATCCAATTTATTTTCACAAAAATATTAAAGTTAAAATTGAGCACGGACATGCAAATCAACGTTCAGATGATTTTTCTTCTACTGCTTACTGGTACCAGACCGAACCTCATAAAAAGTTCAAATCCATACTAGACGCAAGTGAAAGATTACCAAGAGAGGAACCTAAAGAGAAAAATTAACGATCATTTTTCTCCCACTCAAAATCAAGTTTAATAAACTTCCTAGAATACAAATAGGCACATATTAAGACAATAGAACCTATAGGACCCCATAGTATATAACCTATAGAAAAATCTAAACCTAAATTAGGTAGATCTAAGATAACTCCCGTTAAAAACAAACCCACTGCTTGAAATATATTTAAGATTATACTAGGAAAACCAGTATATATCCCTGCCTTTAATTCTCCGGTTTTTTTTTGATCATCTTCTGCAATATCCGCATAAATTATACTTGGAAGTAAATTCCAACCCCCTAAAGATGCTGCTAATCCAAGAATAAACAAGATGCCATAAAAAAAATATGAATTCATAGGAATTGCCCCAAAAAGTGTTGAAGGAAGGAAGATAATAGCAGTTAAAAAAATATATAACAGACTCTTCTTTTTTCCTAGTTTCTGTATTATTTTTCTCCAAAGGATAATAAAGCCAAAAACACCGAACATCATTAAAGCAGCTACAACATAGTAATCAATATCTTCAAATTGTAACACTATGATTGTAAATTGTAATACCGTTTGCCCGATCATTATAAAAGCGATACTTGCGATACCTTGCATTATGGTAACTAACAGAAAATTCTTATTTTTTAGCAGTACCTTTAAATTATCGAAGATATTTGACTCAATCTTAAAATGAGGTTCGGTAGGGATTAAAAAGACGGTAAGATAAAATAGTACTATTGGGAGAATAGCGAAAATAATAACACTAACTAAAAATTCTGGGGGGATAATATTTGGATTAATTGATATTTTATTAACAGAATCTGTTAAAATTATAAATGAAAAAATCGACATTAGCGCTGAACCCGTAAACGCAAAAATATTGTAATATTGCGAAGCTTTAGGACGCTCGTTAGATGTAAACTGCTCAGTCATCCAAGAACCATATGGGCTAGTAATACCATAACTAATATTAAATAGAACATTCCATAATAGCAACCACACAAAAGTGGCATTGATATTGGTAATATCAATTATTAAATTTGGCATTAATAAAAATAAAAATGAAATACTAAGAATTGGACTTAGAACGATTAAAAATGGTTTTCTTCTTCCTAATCTGGTAAATTTAGCGTCACTTAACCAACCGAATAGAAATTGAGAAGAAGCTATAGTGAGTTTTCCTAAAGCTAAAGCGATCCCAATAAGAAAAGGAGATGGTAGGTATGCTAAATTATATAAAGTGAATAAAGCAAAATCTGCAAATCCAATTAAAATGGAAGTTGAAAAACGTGGTAGTCCAAATATCACATATTTTCCTGTAGAACTTTTCTTTCTTTGACCTGGTTCTTCTTGAGTCATTGGTTTTAATAGTTTTGTTGGTGATAATTATTCAAGGGCTTTTTGTATTGCTGCTCTTGCAAGTAACCTTGTAGAATCCAGAGAGGGTAAAGGACAATCGTTAGAATCAATCAATAGGGGGATTTCTGTACACCCAAGAATAACTGCGTCGCACCCATTATCTTTTAATTTTTTAATAACCCGATTAAAATATACTCTAGAATCTTCCTTAATTATACCATCTACAAGCTCTTCAAATATGATTCTATCGATTTTATTTCTATCAACTTCTTTCGGGATTTCACTTTTTATTCCAAACTTTTTTAAGGAATTGGG
>JAGXNR010000047.1 GCA_019894875.1 Promethearchaeota archaeon
GCTTATAAGCTGTCTTTGACCAACTGAGACACCTTTTCCTCTTTCCCCCACTTGAGTTTGAATTCCCTCTGGTAAATATTCAATTAGTTCTTCAGCGTGGACTGAAGTAACTACTTTCTCCAAATCCTCTTTAGAAGCATCTCGCCTTCCGTATCGGATGTTTTCCTCTATTGTTCCTGAAAAAAGAAAAACATCTTGCTGAACTATACCAATATTTTTTCGGTATGATTCTAATTTCATATTTCTAATATCATTTCCATCAATTTTAATTGAACCCCCTTGAAATTCATAATATCGTGCAAGAAGTGAAACTAAGGATGTTTTTCCTGAACCCGTATGCCCTACTATTGCAAGTTTCTCCCCTTTTTCAATTTTAAGATTCAATCCCTTAAAAACCCATTCATCATCTTTATAGCCAAAATCTACATTTTCGAATTCTATCTCTCCTTCTAATTCGCCAACATCAAGGGCATTAGGATATTGTTGAACTAATGGTTTTGAATCAAGTACACCAAGTATTCGTTCGTATGCAGCCATACCTGTACTAAATTGAGGGAAAAAGGTAGCCAACACCATAATTGGACGGAAAAATCTTGGTAAGTAGAGATAAAAGATAAAAACACTTCCAGGGCTTATCAAACTATTGAAAACAAGTTGTCCACCCACGTACATAATGATAATAAAAGTAACTGTTGATAGAATTCCAAGAAGCCTTCTCCACAAATGTGTTACTGCGGTTAATTTAAATCCATTTTTAAAATATTTTTTATTAATTTCATTAAATTGTTCAGAAACTACAACCTCTTGGCTATAGCTTTTGCAAACATGTATTCCCTCTACTAGTTCAACCATTGCAATATTTACGTCATCTAGAGATTTTCTATACGCTCTACTTACAGCTCTAGCTATCTTTCTAAGAGAGAACATCGTTAATAGAATTAAAGGTACACTAGCTAAGACAATGAGCGCAAGAGGTAAGCTTAGCCATACCAATATTGCAAAAGTTAAACCACTAAGAATAATATTGCCGATCGTCTCTACTATTAAGAAAGTTATATTCCCAAAATCTCCGACGTCATTAGTTACTCTTGTATTTAATCCACCAGTCTGTTCTCTATCAAAAAAACTCATATCTTGTTCTTGCAACTTGTCAAAAATATCTATACGGAGCTCTTGTGAAAAAGAAGGAACAAATCTCGACATTTCCCAATATTGCAAGAAGAACATAACCCATATAACAACATATAATAAAATAAATACAAGAGTAGCGCTAATTACTAAAAAAAAATTTGGATTTATTTTAGCTAATTCATCAACGCCAAATCCTAATAATAATGGAATAATAATATCGGCTAGTGCTGAAATTACAATAAATAAAGCAATTCGAACAACACTCTTCTTAAATGGTGCTATTCTTCTAATATATCTAATAAATAATTCGCGATCTGTATATTTTCTTTTATATTCTTCTGACATTAATCCTGCATAGAGTCCCATTATAAGTTATCCTCTTTTAACATTGATTTTGGATTCCGTTAAAGTCAATTTTTTACCAAATATTCGTCGATAATCCTCTGAACTTTGTATAAGTTCTTTATGATTACCCTCTGCTACAAGCTCCCCGCGTTTTAAGACAATTATCTTATCAGAGGTTCTTATTGTATGCAGTCTGTGCGTTATGATTATCGTTGTTCTATTTTTTAAAATATTTTCCATAGCACGTCCTATTCTCTCTTCTGTTTCACTATCAACAGCTGAAACAGAATCATCAAGTATAAGAATTGCAGGATCAGTTAAAAAAGCTCGAGCGATTGCTACTCGCTGTTTTTCTCCCCCAGAGAGCCTTGTACCTCTTTCTCCAACAATGGTTTCATACCCTTTAGGAAAGTCTCTCACAAATTCATCGACCTGTGCTAGCTTAGCTGCATTTAACATATCTTCTTCAGATGCTTCTGGTTTGCCAAAGATTATGTTTTCCTTTATTGACCTAGGATAGAGATAGATTTCTTGCTCAATATAGCCAATATTTTTTCTTAATGTTTCAAGAGGATAATTCTGAATATCCTCTCCATCCAAAAGAATTGATCCATTTTGTGGTCTATAAAGGGATAAGATTAACTTGGCAAGGGTTGATTTCCCACATCCTGTGGGCCCAACGAGTGCGACTCTTTGAAAGGGCTCAATAGTAAAGTTCAAATTATTAAGAGTAGGACGTTGATTTCCATTATTATTTTGATGAGTAAAAGTAACATTTTTAAATTCTATTTTTCCTTTGAATTGTTTTGGCCATTCCGCATATTCACTAGGTCTTACTTCACTCTCTCCTTTAATAAGCGAATTATATAAACGAGAACAAGCAGCAAACCCACTCATCATGTCATTTGTAGACCAATGGATCATGCTGGTGGGCTCTAAAAGTGCTATTAATAGCAAATTTGTAGCAACTAAATCCCCTACATTTAGAGTTTCTTGAAAAACAAAGATAGAACCAATAAAAAATGTACTCCCAATTACGAGGTTAAGAGCTAGAAGGGGATAGTACTTGGCTTGAACTTTGTATTTTCCAACAAAAATATTCTTAAAAGATTGCACAGCACGGTTGAACTTCTTCCGTTCTAGATTCTCAGCGTTAAAAGCACGTACTACGCTCGCACCACTGATTGAATCTTGTATTACGACTGCTAGATTTGAATACTGAGTCATTTGGTTAGTAACATAAGGAGAAAGTCTTTTGCGATAATTAAATACAAAGTAAATATAAGAAAAAATAAATGGAATGCAAATTATAGCTAAGCGATAATCTAAGAACTCAATCAACAAATATATAGTTATAAAAATTTGCATAAAGGGATAAATAAAAAAACTCCCATGAGCTAGCATTGTGTTAATTACTCGAACATCATTAGTTGCTAAAGCTAGCAAATCACCTGTTCGTACATTATCATGATAACTTAATGGCTTTAATTGAATAGTATCGAAAAATTCTTGTCTCATTTTTTTCTCAACCTTTAAACCAAGAAAGTGTCCGAGCATCATAACGCCGTAGTCGGAAAACGCATAGAGAAGAGACACTATAAGTCCAATTGCAAGCATTACCAATAAGTTTGCTAAGTCACGGACAAGAAGGACATTGTCAATTAT
Organism: Promethearchaeota archaeon; assembly: GCA_019894875.1. The sequence continues at coordinate 3,142 of JAGXNR010000047.1, forward strand.
ATCGCCTATTATAATCGGAATTAAAGTTAGTGTCAGACTAACAAAAAAAATCCCTATAAGTACTAATACTACTAAATGCAATTGTTTATATAAGTGTTTAAAAAGCCACTTCCGATAACCTTTACTCCTTTCTTTATTCCTTCTCATGATTATAATCCATAGTATATTTCCTTGAATAAAGTAAAATCTTTTTAAAATAAGGTTTTAGTTTAATGCTATAATAATTCAAAGTTTTTCTACATTTTCAAATCTAGGGGAGGTTCAATGAATTTTACTCTATCAATTTATTGATTTAACGCTTCATATACAGAAGAAACTAACAGATTTGCTCGTGAATCAGATGCGTATTTATTTTTACGAGTTTCTTCAGGTGTTTGAATTCTCATTTTATTCATAACATAAGCGATGCTTAATTTTGCATTTAAATCCATTATACAAACTGAGCCCCCCCAACCACCCCAGTAGAGTGTATTTGGATTTTGGATAGGTTTCCATTTTGAAGGAAGTCCAAATCCTGTACCATAACGAATGCCATCTATGAATAATAACCCAGGTCCATTAAACTGCTCTTTTAATGCTTCATCTATCATATTTTGCGAAAGAATATTTATATTATCTACTTCTCCTCCACAAGAAATTGCAGAAGCTATTCTTGCTACTGCTCTAGCGTTCGAGGAACCATTTGACGCTGGTATTTCAGCTTTTCGGAAACCAAGTGAATTACAGAATTTGATATGTTCTTTAGTGATTTCACCACCTAAATTCCAACCACCTGGGATTCCAAGTATTTTATATATTATTGAATCGTGATCTAATATGTCACCGATGAAAGGAGCTTCTGGGGGTATTAAGTCAACAATTCGTTCTTCACATTCTTTTGGTATTCCAATATAAAAATCAGCATCTAATGGTTGAGCAATATTTTCTTTAAAATAAGTACCAAGAGTTTTACCAGTAATTCTTCTAACAATTTCGCCAAGTATAAATCCAAATGTTATAGCATGATAACCTGCATTTGTACCAGGTTCCCACCATGTCTTTTGTTTCTCCATAAGCTTGACCATCTTTTCCCAATCTACTAAATCTTCTTGTGGAAATGCTTCTTCACAACTTGGAACACCTGCTGTATGGCTTAAAACGTGTCTTACAGTTATTTTTTCTTTACCATTTGTCCCAAATTCAGGCCAATACTTACATACAGGACTATCCAGATCAAGAAGATTTTTATCAGCAAGCATCAACACACAGATTGATGTCATTATTTTGGTTGTTGAAAACACATTTACAATGGTATCTCGTTCCCAAAAACTAGTTTTTGCTGCATCTGTATATCCAGCCCATATATCTACGACAGTTTTTCCGTTAAGAGTAACCGCAAAAGATGCACCTATTTCTCCAAATTGTTCAAAATTATTCATAAATGCTTCCTTGGCAATATCAAATCGGGATTCACAAAACCCATTTATTTCTATTTCTCCTGTCATATCAAATCAAAGTGTTGTATTTTTTTTAGTTAATTATTGTTATAATTCAATGTTTTTCTATATTTCGCAATGAATAATATAACAAACCCAGAATTAAACTTCGATTTTTTTCCTGTCTTCGAGCAACCTATCTACTACAGATGGGTCAGTTAAGGTTGTATATTTCCGATTTCTGCACCAGAAGCGATTGCTTTCAAAATTCTTCTCATAATTTTCCCACTTCTGATTTATGGCAAGGTATCAGCAAAGATATTGCTTTTAATTAATCAATATTTCCTCAAGATTTTTGCTTATATCTATCTTTTTGATTAAAAAATGTAAGGTCGCGATAACCAGCATATATCATAGCTGAATGTTCTACTCCTTTAGGAATAAGGTATCTATCACCTTTGGAATAAGTATTTAATTTACCATCAATTACTAAATCAATTTTCCCTTCAAGAATAATTCCCCACTGCTCTTCATGAGAATGCTCTGGGACTGATACATCCTTTTCAAATTCCATAAAAATTATCTGAAAGTTGTTACCTTGGGCTAAATATGCTTTTACACCTTCTAATGGAACATCTGCTTCCGGAAGACTTAGTATTGGTTTAGGAAATACATCCGAGATTTTATCATCACCTTTTCTTTTAATAAACAATTCTCGTTATAATATTGTTTAATATTATTCAAGATTCATTATTAAATTTCTAATTAAATAAACAAATTTCCAAATAAAGAAAAAAAAGATAAAGAAGGTAAATATTTAATCTATTTCTACATCCATTTTTTTACGCTCTTTTAGTAGGTCATCGACAACAGATGGATCTGCTAGTGTAGTTACGTTTCCAATATCAGTTCCAGCCGCAATAGCTTTTAATATTCTTCGCATTATCTTACCACTTCTCGTTTTAGGCAAAGCATCAGCAAATTGAATAACATCTGGTTGAAATACGGGTCCAATTTCTTGTCTAACATGCATTCTAATTTCTTTGGATAATTTAGCTGATTTTTCAACGCCTTGCATTAAAGTAACATAAGCCCATATTGCTTGACCTTTAATTTTATGAGGAAATGGCGCAACTGCTGCTTCTGCAACGCTTGGATGACTTACAAGAGCAGATTCTACTTCCATGGTTCCTATTCTATGCCCTGATACTTTAATAACATCGTCTAATCGACCCAATATCCAATAATATCCATCCTTATCTCGTCGTGCACCATCACCTGTGTAATAATATCCAGGATATTTTTCTAGGTATGTTGATTTAAATCTCTCAGTATCACCCCAAACATCTCTTAATATACCTGGCCAACTTTGAGCCATCGCAAAATAACCCCCCTCATCAGGTTCTGTGACTTCATCTCCTTCAAGGTCAAAGATTATTGGTTTTATACCCAAGAAAGGCATACAGCAAGATCCTGGCTTTGTTGGTGTTGCGGTTGAAATAGGTGTCATGATAAATCCCCCTGTTTCAGTTTGCCAGTATGTGTCAACGATGGGGCATCTACTTTGTCCAACCACTCTATGATACCACGTCCAAGCTTCTGGGTTTATAGGTTCTCCAACAGTTCCTAAGATTTTAAGAGAACTGAGATCGTGTTTCTTTACGGGTTCATCTCCATATCGCATTAACGCCCTAATAGCGGTAGGAGCTGTATAGAAATGAGTGACTTTATGTTGTTCAACGATGTCCCAAAACCGATCGACATCAGGATAAGTTGGGACGCTCTCAAACATAAGGCTTGTCGCACCATTTGCGAGTGGGCCATAAACAATATATGAATGTCCAGTAATCCATCCAATATCCGCAGTACAATACCATATATCACCTTCATGGTAATTAAAAACTACTTTGTGGGTGAATGAGGTATACAAAATATATCCTGCAGTAGTATGTTTTACTCCTTTTGGTTTACCAGTAGTTCCGCTTGTATATAAAATAAATAATGTATCTTCAGAATCCATTTCTTCAGGTTCATTTTCTTCACTCATCCCCTCAATAAAGTCATGATACCAGACATCCTTATTTGTGTGAGGAACTTCTCTTCCGGATCGTTTAACAACAATAACTTTCTCTATAGTTGGAACATGATCTATAATATTAACTAGATCCGCTAATTTTGGATAAAACTTTCCCGCTCTTACCGTTTCATCACTGGTAAATAGTAGTCGAGAATCTGAATCTTCTATTCTATCTTTTACGGCTTCTTTCGAAAATCCTCCAAAGACAATTGAATGTATGACACCTATTCTCGCACATGCTAACATGATTATTGCGAGTTCAGGAATCATAGGTAACCAAATCGTAACTCTGTCTCCTTTTTTCAATCCAAGTTTTTTCATTCCATTTGCAACTTTAGAAACTTCTTTTAATAATTCATTGTAAGTATATGTTCTAACTTGCCCCGGTTCGTCAGCTTCCCAAATAAGAGCAGTTTTATTACCTTTTCCATTCTTTACGTGTCTATCTAAACAATTATAGGCCACATTGAGTTTTCCGCCAACAAACCATTTTCCTGGAAATAGATCAGTTTTTTCCCATACTTTTTCATAGGGTTTAATCCAATCAAGTGATTTTGCTTGTTCGTCCCAAAATCCTTCCATATCTTCAATAGATTGCTTGTAAAGTTTCTTGTATTCATCCATTGACATTCCAGTTCTAACATATTCAGGATTCAAATCAACAGGATTAAAAATGCGATTTTCAGTAAGAATACTCTCCATTCTTTCTTCTTTTGACATAGTCTTTTACACTTTTGAACTTTTAGTTTAAACTTTATATTTTTCTTTTTTTCATCTTTTATGGATATTTCTAAATCAAATAAGATTTGAATTGAATATAAACATTTTATTTATAATTTCAAAAATATTATATTGATGAAAATACAATTAATAACGAGATTGAAGTTAATTTTTAAAAATTAAAAAATTAATGATTTTTGGTAAAATAACAATAATGGTAAACCCTAATTTGATGAATGAGAAATGGAGAGATAAATGGAAGGATAAAGAAATCAGTGCTGAAGATGCCATAAATAAAATAATACCCGGGAATAGAGTTTTTATAGATTCTGGATGTTCTGAACCTCAATTGTTAACAACCGAGTTGATTAAACATTCAGAGAAGATAATTGATACTGAAATACTCCACTTTCTTTCAATTGGCCCGGAGAAATATTTTAAAAATAAAGCAGAGGATCTTTTTAGACATAATGTATTTTTTATAGGATCAACTCTTCGTGAAGAAATCAATAATGGTCAAGCAGATTACACTCCCATTTACGCAAGTGAAATCCCATCACTGTTTTTAACTGGTCGAAAACATATAGATGTTGCGCTTATACAAGTATCTCCACCAGATCCATATGGATTTTGTTCTCTAGGGATTAATGTAGATATCGCAAAACCACTAACTCAATCCTCTTATATGACAATAGCGGAGATCAATCCTCAAATGCCTCGTACATTAGGAAACAGTTTTATCCACATGAAAGAAATTGATTTCTATGTTTATAACAACCAACCATTAATGGAGTTTATCTTTGATGAGCCCGATGAAATAGCTGAACGAATTGGTACAAATCTCGCAAATCTAGTAGAAAATAAATCAACTATCCATATAGGCTTTGGTGATTTACCTAATGCTGCTTTAAGATATTTAAAGGGTAAAAAGGATCTCGGAATGCATTCTCACTATATTACAGATAACATAATTCCACTAATTGAAGAAGGCATTCTTACATGTCGGAAGAAAAATTTTCATCCAGAAAAAATAATTACGAGTTATGCACTAGGCACAAGAAAATTATACAATTTCGTTCATAATAATCCTTATATTGAATTTTTTTCCTCTGATTATGTGTGCAACCCAAGAAATATTGGAATGAACAAAAAAATGGTTTCAATTAATTCTGCCCGACAAATAGATCTCACTGGACAGGTCAATGCAGCAACAGAAGGTTATCAATTTTATTCAGGTCTAGGAGAAACTATTGATTTCATGAGAGGAGCAGCCTTTTCTAAGGGGGGGAAACCAATTATAATTATACCTTCGACATCGAGAGATGGTAAAAAATCACGAATAGTTCCACATTTAGATGAAGGTGCAGGAATAATGCTATCTCGTGGAGACGTATATTATGTGGTAACTGAATGGGGGGTAGCATATCTTCATGGGAAAACAATCCGAGAAAGAGCTCTCGAATTGATATGTGTTGCTCATCCAAACTTTCGACAATCATTATTAGAGGAAGCTAAAAAATTGAAATATGTATATTCAGATCAAATTCTTCCCTGCGATGAAGATGGGCGAATTTGTTTATATCCTACTGGCTATGAGACAATTTACACTGCTAGAAATAGTGAGAAAGTTAGAATAAGGCCGGTTAAAACAACTGATGAACCCTTACTTAAAGATTTATATTACAACTTGAATGAAACAGACAGATATTTGCGCTTCTTTGAAGTAAAAAAAGAATTTACACATTCTAAGACTCAAGGTGAGGTCAATATTGATTATGATAAAGTTTTCTCTATCGGTGCTTTTATAGGGGAAATAGGGAGAGAAAAAATGATAGGAAATGCAACTTATCATTTTAATCCTTCTTTAAACATGGCAGAATATAGTTTCATCGTATCTGAAAAATGGAGAGGAGAAGGAATCGGATCGTTTCTTTACCAGCATTTAATTATCATTGCAAAAGAAAAAGGAATTAAAGGATTCTATGGAAACATTCATCTTCAGAACAAAAGCACTGTTCGTATTATACAACGGGGCGGATATACTAAAATAACTCCTCCAGAACAAGGGGAAAAAGAACTTTTTTATGAAGTATTTTTTGATCTAGAAGAATCAGATGATTAGTTAATCATTATTTTTATTATTCTTTCTTAATTATTTACCATGTTTACGTATGACGTTTAAATTCACTGACTACCATGTCCATACTGCAAAATGGAGCACGGATATTGGTAAAGACGGTCCCAAATTCGAGGATTATATACTTATAGCAGAACAACATGAAATAAACATCTGTTTTCTTGATCATTTTGAGCTTTATTCAATTGAAAACGATAAAACGAATCCTTTCTGTGATGGAAATATCCAAAATTACCTTGAAGAAATTGATGAATTAAAAGAAACTTATGATTTTATTTATAGTGGACTTGAAGTTGAATATTACAGAGATAGAGAAATTGAATTATTAGAGTTCATGGATGATTATAATAGAGAATTAGATTTCATTGGAGGTACAATCCATGAATGGATTCTTGATTATCCTATCACAACTAGGGATAAACTCTTAAAATTACTGGAGAAAAAAACGATAAGAACTATTATAGATGAATATTTTGAGACATGTGAGATGATGGTTAATTCAAAAATTTTTAGTAATATATGTCATATCGATACAATTTTCCGTTATTTAAATGAAAATGATATTAAACCTACAAAAGATTGTGATACATCAGAAGAAAGGGTATTAGAGTTAGGAAGAAAGTGCATAACTAATAATATCAAGATAGAATACAATATATCTGGTGAAAGATTTCCAATTGGTCGCCCATTTCCTTCAAAATCGATAATTTCTCAGTTAATAAGTGAAGGAGGTAAATACTTTGTCGGTTCTGATTCACATTCACTAGAATATTTTGAGAAACAGATTCCTAAGGTAAAAGATGCATATCTATATTTAAATTCAATTAAGAATCAACGATTCAGTTAATTACTATGGTACTTAAGGATTTCCTAAATAAAATAGACGAGTGGGATCAAAGTAAAATAATAAAATATAACGGTTGTGGGGGAAAACCAGTCACTATCATTTTAAAGTTTATATCGTTCTTTGGGAGAGAAACGCTCTGGATTTCCTTAATCGCATTTTATTTACTTATCTGGTATGATCCATTTTTACTTACTAATATATCTGCTACATTTTTAACCGGTGTGCTTTTTATTGCAGTAACCAAAAAGATTTTTAATAGGGCAAGACCATTTGATAGATTGGGGGAAGATAAGGTTAGTGTTCTTGAAAGAAAGCCGAAATCTCGCAGTTTCCCCTCATGGCATTCCTATAATATAACCGCTTATGGATTATTAATAGGAGTCTTTTTTTTAAACTCACTAATGTTTACGCTTTTAATGGTGTTTTTGGCATTTTTAGTCTCATTTTCAAGGATTCACTTGGGTGTTCATTATCCAACTGACGTGATTATTGGAAGTCTCTTGGGAATATTTGGATTTTTATTCTCAATTTGTCTCATAACTCCTCTACTCCAAGTAATAATAACTTATTTTGAACAATTTGCGTTATATGAAATTGAATATCAGAAGATAAATTCGATGTTATTTCAGTACATTTGGTATTTTATCTTATGTATTCTCATCTTTTTGATAATTTTCTTATCTGCTACTTATAATATAATTAAAGACCATTTGAAAAGACGAGTGAGTAAACTCTAAAGGTCTAAACTTTTTCTTTTACCAAAAAGATCTTTTAACTCATTGAGAACATTTAACCTTGCATTTCCTCCTGAACTAGAGCTGCTTTGGGAAGGACCGGTAATATCTAAAGCCACACCATTTTGGGCAGCTTGAAATGCTCCCGCTTCTAACGCACGGAGACGACTATCAAGATCATTTAGCTGTGTAGAAATACTTTCTGATAAACGAATAACAGCGTTTAGAGTTTCTTCTAAAGTTTTCCCAAGACCTTCTACTTTCTTAACTGTTGGATCTGTGAGTGAATAATGCGAACTCATGAGTTTTTTAATATATTTTGCAAATTGTGGTTCACGGGAAATCATCGAATATATAGACGTTAAATAGATCTCAATACCAAAATCATATTCCTTGCTATTAATAAGTTCATTTATATTATCCTTTAGTAATTCAACATTAAGTTGTATCTTTGGATCACCCTTAATATCAGGATCGAACTTATGAATAAAAATTAAGACATAAGGTTTTTCTTCTAACATTATCATCGAATCAAGAATACCATTGAGATATTCAAGGGATTCATCGAATCTATCTGGATTTTGCACATCAATTATATAGAGAAGTAAATCTAGTTGAATAAAATATTGCTCGGGATTGCTCAGATACCTCTCACGATATTCTTCTTGACCCCCTAGATCCCAAATAAATAAGTTTAAGTTAGAAGTCCCAAACTTCATCCGGACAACTCCTCTTGTTGGTTGTGTTGCAATAGTTTCGCTAATCCCTATACGACCACCAAACTTTGAAAGGGTTGCGGTTTTACCTGCATCATCAAGTCCTGCTACAAGAACTTTTTGTCCTTGTACTTCTATTCCTTCCTCTTTCCCATTTACACTAGCAATAAGCGAACTGATTGTAATTGTTTTTTTCAATGTTCCCTCTAATGTTGGAAATTTAATTTTCAGTTCTTCAATCTTCTTTTTTAAGTTTTCTGTTAATTCTAAAGATTCGTCTGACTCTTCTATTATTATCAGAGTTTCAAACGGGTTTTCCTTATCCAGTTTAGAAGCATCTCCTATACTCGAAATTTCTAGTAATTGTTTCATTATAGTTGATTGCTCTTTATCTACAAATTTATATGATTGAATTGGTAATTTTAATATATCATTAATAGACTGCAATTTCTTGATCTTAGCGGATTTAGGATCTAAAAACTTCGAAAACACGTTGATGATATTAGAACTTTCAGAAGACATTGTATATCACGGTTTTATTTAAGTATTAAAAGGTTTATTTTATTTTTATTATTATTTATTATTTCTGTATGATATTAGTCAAATGAAGTTGATTTAAATTTTCACAACTTAATATTTCAAAGATCACACTTAAATATTTATTAGATCATGTATTCAATACTAAAAATTGAATTTTCCAAATCCATCCTTTGTTAATATAAGTAAATATGCCGTCTCATTTCGAAGATAATGATTTTTTTGAAGATAATGGAGAGGAAGGACGACCTTGTTGTGATAGTTCAAAAATTAGTGAAGAAGATGGGTGGTATGTCTGTATGAACTGTGGTTTTGTTTATTCTAGAATTCTTGATGATAGTCCACGTAGAGCTTTTACTCAGGAAGAAATTCAGAAACGTAAGAGTAGTGAAAGAGTTTATAGCCCTATTGGCCCCAGAACAATTATCAGGGGATCAAGAGACGCAAGAGGTACTTTATTAAGCCCTAAATACAAGTCTAAGTTTAACCGGTTGGCAAAAATCCATAGATCTTTAACAACTAGTTATGAGAGAAATTTATGGATCGCACTTCCAAATTTACAACGTTTACAAAAAAGATTAGGCATTCCAGATGCGGTTGCAGACGATGCTCTTCGAATTTATACCGAAACAGTTAAAAAGAAATTAACAATGGGAAGAAGTATAGATACATTATTGTCAGCCTCGATATTTGCCGCATTAAGAGTTCATGGAATACCTAGGACTGCCGAAGAAATAGCTAAAGTTGCACAGATCCCTAAAAAGAAAGTCACTAAAAGTTATCGTCTAATACTAATGGAAGTTCTTCCCAAGTTGGGCATGAAAGTCCAACACTTTACAGCAGATCGCTATGTTGATAAATTTAATGAGGAATTAAAACTTTCAATGCAATGTAGGAATATCGCAGTAAAATTGATTGGTAAAGCAAAAGAAAATGGATTTGATTCAGCAGGTAAAGACCCAAAAGGAATTGCTGCAGCTGGTATCTATATAGCTTCAAAAATAAGCAATGAAAACAGAACACAGAAGGAAATCTCAAAATTAGCACGTGTAACTGAAGTAACATTACGGATGAGAGTAAAAGACCTGCAAAAGTATGCACATATTGTAGATTAATTTTTGTAAAATACTGATTAGTATTCTAATTTCATTGTATATCTATAAGTTGTTCTTCTTCTTCAAATAACGGTAATATTTCTAACATCCCTTTAATTTTTGGCATATATTTATCCAAAGAGTATATTTTAACATCAATTATAAACATTATAAGCATAATAGAAAAGGTATCTTTTACTAACTTCTTATTGATGCCTAAACTGTTTAAGAATTCATCAATATTTTTTTTAACAACTGTATATGATTCTTCTTCTTTCAATAGGCATAATCCATGTAAAAGTATAAGAAGCGAGCTGGTTCTAATATCTTTTCTTTTTGAAAGTGTGATTGCTAAATCGTAGTATTTAGAAGCAGCTTCTTTTAATTTCTGTGTTTTTAATATATTCAATATTTCTTCATAATATCTTCTTTTCATCGCTTTGCGCTTAATGAAAAACTCATTTTTCTCACGTCTAACATCTCCCATATTAGATTGGATTTTACTAAAATTTTGGTCTATTCCCATCTGTATTTTAGACAATTCCCCTTTTTCTTCTCTTGAAAGTAAACCTTTCGTTTCCTCTTCTGAAACTTTCTCCCCTAGTAGATTTTCTAATATTTTAGACTCTGTGTCAAATATTATCAATTTTTCCAATAAAGCCTCAATTATTAAGCCTTTTAATTCAACGTCTTCATTTTCAATTGCTGAGAATAAATACTCCATGATTTTAATTTCTGGTAGAGGTTTTAAATCTTGATCATTTTCCTTAAGGTATTGCTCAAATGTTTCCTTTGCAAGTTTTTCTTTCTTTTCATTTAGTAGGACTAGAGTTCCCATTATTAAGCTTATTGAAGCTCCTTTAAACAGCTTTTTATTAACAAGTTTAGGGATTACCTCAAAATAAGAATTTGAAGCGCTTATCATTTTGTCCTTTTCAATTTCTTCTAAGGCAAACTTCCAATATTGATTCTTCATTAACCTTCTTTTAGAGATTTCTTGCTTTTCTTTTTTAATACCATCTATGATTTTTCTAATTTCTGTTTTAGTTTCTTCTTTATGCAAAATGATTTTCTCAATTGGTTCACGTTTTCTTTCTTCCTTATAATCCTCTCCCAAATAATCAGAAAGAAGTTTCAATTCTTCCTCAAATAAAGGAAGATTTTCTATAAACGATATAGCCTCAATAAGTTTATCCTCATTCTGAAACTTTCTTACTTGAATAATGTATTCTATTAAAGTAACTGGAAAAGTTTTAGAAAAAAACTTTCCTAACCCAGATAGTTCTTCTTTTGTTTTTTCTAATATTTCTCTAATTTCTTCAAATCTATTTTCTTTTATTAGTAGCAATCCTACTATTGCTAATGAAACCCCAGCTAGATTATATTTCTTTATCGTGTTTAACCGACTAATCGTCCTTTTGTACGCGTCTATTGATTTTTCAAATTCATCAGTTTTCAGATGATTTAATCCTTCTTGAAAATATGCTCTCTTTAATGCTTTCCTTTCTTTTTTTTCATTTTCTTGGTCTAAAAGAGCTTCTCTTGCTTTATTTTTGATTATTGAAAGGCTCTCTTTTAATTCCTCTCCCTCCCGAGATTCTTCTGCTTTCTTTGTCCTCTTTTCACTTTTTTCTGCTTCGAGTTTAGCTATTTTTTTATGAATCTCTGTATTGTAAGCTTTATTCTCAATTCTATCATTATATGTTTGAGCAGAATGTAAATCATCTAATTCAATATAAAGTTCGGAAATCTTCTTATAAATTTTATCAAAGTTTACTTGAGCTCGTTCTCCCTTATCTAAATAAGATGATAATATATTAGTAGCTTTTTTTATTAATTCATCAGCCCTTTTAATCCCTAATGTATTTTCTTCATCTTTGAGTATTGCTAAAGCTTCATTTTTAATATTTTTTATAAAAATTAAACTGATTTCTTTGGATTCGTCATATAATAATTGGTTTCGATAAATCCGACTTGAATCTTCTAAAATCTTTTCTATTCTTTCATAATCTTCTAATTTTTCAATATCTTTTAACTTATCAAGCAAATTTTGAAATATCCTGATTAAATATTTTCCTTTCATGTCTTTTGACAAACTGCTAAAAGTTATAAAAAATTCTTCAAAGATTTCGCCTTCTAAAAAGAGGTCCAAAGATTTTGTAAGGATTTGATCCCTAATATCTTCCTTTCCTATTTTTTTTAGATGATTTGCGTGATTCAATAAATGGGTTCCAGCTTTGAGGTGTTTCTTCTGCGTAACAAACGCATTTGCTTCTTCTATTTTTTTTTTGTTCATTTGGGTAATTATTTCTAATTCAGCTTTTACAAACCCCGCGAGAATTTCTTCACCTTTCTTAATATATTCCTCGATTTCTTTTTTTATTGAATCTTTATATTTATCCTCTAAATTTGCACTGATCTTGCTTAAATCTTGTTTTACCATCAAAGAATTTAATTTGTTTATCAAGATTGCCGCAATTTCAAAGTTATTTTTTTCCAAAAAAGAATTAATAAGTACCTTTAAAATTGAATCTAAATCAGTTTTTTTTACTTTATAGGAATCCCACATATTCTCAATTTCATCATACGTATATTTTGCAGCATATATTTCGCTAGTTTTTGTTTGAATTTTAAAAATCTGAATTAAAACATCAGTTAATTTATTTGTAAGGTATAGCAACTCATCTGAAAGTGCTTCCCTTTGATATTTATTTATTGCTAGGTATAATTGTTCCCTTGCTAACTCAAATTTTTCAATTTCTACTAAAAATTCTGCTGCGGCACCAATTTTTTCAGATATACGTTTTAGTATATTCTGTGATTCTTCATGAGGTAAATTATCGAGAATTTTAAATGCTTTGTCAACTTGACAAGCAGAAATCCAAGAGTTTATAGCTAATTTAAACGCTTCACTAACTAATTCTCTTTCCAAAAGCTCTATGCTAGCCCATTGTCCTGCTCTTTCATATTGCACAGCCGCAGTTTCATATTCCTGTTTATTGAAAAAGAGATTTGCTTCTCTCAGCATCGCATCAACATATAGTTTTTTAAAGTTTTTTGATTTCTGATTGTCGATCTCCTCTAAAATATTACTAGCTTCTAAATACAAGTTAATTTTTGAAAAAAGATAAGCAGCTTGGTCTGATATAATATAATACTCTTCTTTGTTGTAGATTTCTGCTATTTGCGCGGCTTTTCTTACAGCTTGAGCAGCATAATAATAATTCTTTTCTTCAAAATAGATATTAGCCATTTGAATAAAGATTGGAAACCTCATCCAGGCATTTTCGATATTTAAAGGTGTATCCCCTTTGATCATTGCTAAACAGAGAGATTGAAGAGCTTGGTGAAATTCATGAGGGAATAAGTTCACAAAAGCTTCTAGACTAGGATAATTGACCCAGACATCTGCTAATAACTCATTCACAGATAATGGAAGAACTCCATTTTGATCGTAAAATATAACAATCGTGGGAATATCCCTTTTTAATGAAAAAATGTCTGGAAGAACCATCTTAAATAATTCAGATTCTTCTTCTTTTAAAGGATTCAAGAAGTAAATAATACCGTCTACAATTGGTATTATCTCGTCTAAATCAGCAGATATACTTGTAATCGCATCAATTTCTAGATCACAAATATCTTCTAACACTTTTATTTCTTTGTACCATTCAAAATATGTTTCTTTATCTTCCCCAGGCTCACCAAAAGCTCTGGAAATGTAAAAGTGAATAATCTCCGGGTCGCCAAGAACTAACGTTTTTAGGAAAAAAGGCATTTTAGTTTAGGGTTTTTTTTAGGGTCTATTGTTTTATTTATTTTTCTTATTTTTTAATATTAAACACATAAAATTAATAGTATAAAACTTATGAAATTATTTTAAAAGAATAGAACTCTTTTTATAGTAATTAATTCAGTTTTGGAATTTATATTTTTGTTTTGAACCATTTGGAGATTAGACATTGGATTATTTAGAAAGAAATTATCATTTTGTAAAAGAGAGAATGATTCAGCAGATGGAAAATTCAATTGTGCTTGGGAGAAAACTAATTGACACAGCTTTGGACACAGGCATTTTGAATCTAATTGTTCGTCCACTTGTCAAGATTTTCTATGATAACTGGGCACAAAATGATGCAAGAGGAAATACCCTTAAACAAATTAACCTGACATTAGATGCGGGTATTGAATTATTGAAGAATGGAACTACTGATGACAATTTTAACAGGATTGTTAATGAAAGCTTGCCAAAATACATTGAAGCAGATCAAACATCGCTACAATGCCGTAAACAGCATAAAAATTATGTTAGGATAATAGAAGTAGCAGAAGAAACGTTTAGAAATTATTTAAAAGAAGTAGTAAAGCTTCTAGCAGTAAAGGATGATGTAGATGATTATGGTGATTTATGCCGAGTTGCTTTTAAATCGAAAGAAGTTGCTGAGGTAAATTTGATGAAACAATTAAAGTATACTGAGAGAGGAATTAAAGTAGTTGAAGAGGATATCTCTCTTCTTAAGATCCCAATCGCAAAGAGGATCATCGTGAAAGCTCTAAGGAAAGGTTTTGAAGAGACTAAGAGAGAATTTATTAAAGGACTCAATGATACCTATAACAATAAAATGTGAAAATTAATTATCTAAATATTGGTTTTAACTATTAAAAAAGGATAATATTAGCTTCTCTTTTCCTAAATTTATTAGTTAGTCTCTTTGTCGTTATTGGTTTTTTAAATCGCTGAATGAAACTTACAATCAGAAATAGTTAAAAATTAAACTAATAAAAAATTCTATCAATTATTCGTGAATGATTTTTGGGATATATTAATATGGGTAACATAGAGAGAAACTATAGTATCTTGGAGAAACATTTGATTAACCAAATGGAAATATCTCTTAATTATGGTCATAGTCTTATTGAAAGTGAATTAGACGCAGGGATTCTTAATGTAATCGTCCGTCCGATTGTAAAATCTTTTTATAAATACTGGTCTGATAAAGATGCTCGTGTAGGAACATTGGAACAAATAAATTTATCGCTAAATTCTGCTAGGGTATTGGTTACAAATGGGGAATTATCAGAAGAACAATTTGATAATATTATTAATATAAATTTTCCAAAATATCTAGAGAATGATCAAACCGATCGTCAGTGTAAGAAGGATCACCGTAATTATAAAACATTAAAGGATGTATCAAAAAAATTATTTACATCACAGGTGGAAGGATGTATACTATTTTTGAAGGTTAAAGAAGATATTAAAGATTATGCGGATTTATCAAGGGCAGCATTTAAAACAAGGGAAGATGCATATCAAGCTTTGATACGCCAGTTGGATTATAATGAAGAGGGAATACAAGTGGTTGAGAAAGACGACAGCATCCTGAAGATACCGAAAATCGCGAAGAAAATCATTTTAAAAATCCTCAGAAAGGGTTTCGAGTTAACTAAAACACAGTTAATTGAAGAACTTGATGAAATTTATAATAATATGAATTTGTAAATGTGATTATAATTTGTAGATATACATAATCTTTATCAATATCATAAATGATTTATGTTTATATCATTTATAAATGCTAGAATTATTCTCATAAAGCATAATAATGATAATATTATTATTAATAATAATACTTTAATAACAATATCAAGT